>JAATGU010000093.1 GCA_015654535.1 Bacteroidales bacterium | reverse complement strand
TAAGGAGGTAAAATGAGTTTCGCTCACGTCTCCTTGGTCATACACTAACAATTTAGATTGATCTCGCACGGGAAGCGGAAACTTCGCTATGCGTTCATCCGGCAATGAGTAATTGAACTCGCTTATCTTAATATGTTTTGTTTCTTCCATCTTTTTCTTTGTCTATCTCGGCAAAATTAGTGATATTTGACGGATAATTGAGCACAATTGCTCAAAGAACTTTAAAAACGTAGAAAGAATATGAGTATTAAAGTAGGTGACAAAGTGCGCTTCCTAAGTGAAGTGGGAGGCGGGATTGTAAAAAAAATTATAAATAAAGATACAGTAGCTGTCGAGGATGAAGACGGATTTGAAGTACCAGTTCTTGCACGCGAATGTGTGGTGATTGAAACGGATGATTATAACTTAAAAAGGAAAACTGCCGATACGTCTAAGGCTACTACTGCAAATAGTGTGCCTGAACCCAACATTACTACTCCCGATATTACTTCAAACCCGATGGAAACGCGGGAGGGTGAAATTTTAAATGTTCTGCTGGCATATGTACCAACAGACATTAAAGCGATTTCCTCTACTTCGTTCGAGACTTATCTGGTAAACGATAGTAATTATTACCTTTACTATAATTATCTTAGCGCGGAAGGGAAAGCATGGAGAAGTCGCGCTTACGGATTGATTGCACCCAACACAAAACTCTTTCTGGAGGAATTTACCAAAGAGATATTGAATGAATTGGAACATGTAGCCGTACAGTTAATTGCCTTCAAAGATTCGAAAAGCTTTATGTTGAAACCAGCTGTAAGCGTTGAACTTCGGGTGGACACAATTAAATTTTATAAGCTGCACACCTTTCGCGAATCTGTTTTTTTCCAGGATCCTTCATTGATATATGATATCGTAAAGAATAATCAACCAACAAAACAGGTATATGTGTCAGCGCAGGAAATAGAAGAAGCCTTGTTTGAGAAAAAAGAAGCAGATAGCAGACCAGCAGCAACTCCTATTGTGAAGAGAGTGATTAAAAATGAAATAGTAGAAGTAGACTTACATATTGACGAGCTACTGGACAGCACTGCCAACATGAGTCATAAAGAGATACTGGACTATCAATTGGGAAAATTCCGTGAGGCTTTAGATGAATATAAAGAGAAGAAGGGACAGAAAATTGTCTTCATTCACGGTAAAGGTGACGGAGTACTGAGAAAAGCCATTCTTGAGGAATTAAGATATAAATATAAAACTTATCCAAGTCAGGACGCTTCTTTCAAGGAATATGGATTTGGAGCTACAATGGTTACTATTAAATAGTTGGCTCTTAAAAACTCACAATGTTAGAAGTAAAGAGAATTCAACCCCGTTGTTTGATTCTCTTTACTTCTATTTAAAAGGATAATTTTTTATTATTAGCAGGAATACATTTGTTTATTATTAGCACTAAAAATAGATAAAATTCATACTCTTCGATAATCTCCGATAAAACAAAAAAGTGCGACTTCAGTCGTCACCTATCACCATTTTTACTTAACGCGTTGATTTACAAGCTCTTTCTTACAAAGTGCATATTCATTCATCACTTATTCGTCACTTATCTATCACAAAAAAGTGCGTAAAGATTGTCAGCACATAATCAATTCATTTTGTACAAAATATCATTTTCTTCTGTACAGAAGATATTATTGTCTTGTACAGAACAATAAATTCTTTTGTACAAAAGAAAATTAATATTTAATACCGAGTTACATTAAAAGACGATAAAATAGTTTTTTATCTTATGAGATTATTTTACTAAGGCGTACCGTAAAGAGCCACGCAAAGGCTGATAGTAATTTAAGTTTATACTCCTCCCAATAATAACTTGAGGTTTGGACTTAAAATGTCACTAATTTGTCTTAGCTAATACAAAATCAGTGATAGACCACCTCAAATAGTGATGCATAAGTGACGGATAAGTGATGAATGAATATGCACTTTATAAATTTTACACCTGTAAATAAACGCGTTAAGTAAAAATAGTGATAGGTGGCAGATGGAGTCGCGTTTTTTTGTTGTGATTAGCTTTTTAATAAGCTTATAAAATAAATATTAATAACAATTATTCATCTGTTGATAAAGTTTAAAATTTTATCAGCAGATGAATAATTGTCCAAACAAGCAGATTATCGTTATGATTTATGCATCCAAATGGATTGTACTTTCCTACGAATTGCAATTATATTGATTAAAGAAACCAAGACGAAAAGAGCTGTTCCAACTATCACGGCTGGAATAATTGTTCCTGAGGCAAGTTGAGGGAACAATAAAGAGACAACTCCCATATAATAGGAACGTGCCCAGCAAACCATTAAGATTGCCAGAATGAGAACCACTATATTCATCCCAAGAGTCAACAGCTGATAAGGCAAGGCGACTCGTCCCGGACTATATCCTATCAACAAGAGATTTTCCAGTTTCGTGGTATTCTTTTGTAGCAACAGGTAAATGCTTAGCATTAATATATAAAACGACAAAACGCTGATAAATAGTCCTACTGCCAGTACAATACCGGTAATCAGTTTTAAGAAATAAGTAGTTTTTCCTGCATCCAGTTTATTATCTTCCGTTTCATATCCTTTCTTTTGGAAGAATTTAGCAATGTTTTCATCCGCAGGATTCTTTACTTCCACAATTAAACGGGAAGCTTGAGACTTTTTATCGGGAGCAAAAGTTTTGTTCGCCCAAGTCATAAATTCTTCAGGAACAAGAATGGTATTGAGTCGATTGGAAAAGCCCACAATATTTCCTTTATACTTTTCCTCTTTATTGTTCCCTTTGATCGAGACATCGAGCTGAATCATTCCCATCAGCCCCTCAGATAGTTTAGGAAGGCTACGAGATTGAGCAAAACCAAAGTTATAAAGATTCAAATAGTTACGAGGAAGAATGATCGGAATAAGATGAGAATCATCCTTAAAATGCCATTTCTGTAAATCCACATCCACATACTCATTAGGCACAGATTCAAAAAACATTTCAGTGGAAAAATGCATGTCGGACTGTTGCATTCCAAAGCCAGCAGTAACGGAGAATTGAGAAGGCGTGAAAGCACCTACACTCTTAGAAAATGACTGCGACCTAACTTCATTTACATCATCATCTGAAAAAGAGTTGTTTGCTCCGGTAATAGAGCCCAATGTACTTATTTTCTTAGTGACAATAATAAAATCTTTCTTTATAAAACTATCTCCCTCAGTAAAGATAGGAGCTATGTCTTTATAAAATTGTACACTAAGCGCCACAATCATCATCCCAAAAAGGTTAGCGAAGAAAAAACCACCAAACTGAGGCAGACTAATATGTTGACGAAGAAGTTTCCAAACCAGTTTCATAGCTTAAATATTTTAGTATAGTTCAACTCTATTTGTTTACCAATAGACGTCACAATAACGCCCGCTCCCTGTTTGTTCACTTCACTCATCAAGAGATTGCCCATAATCTGGCTATTCGTTTCATCAAGATGACTGATTGGTTCATCTAAAAAGATAAAGTCGAAAGGCTGGCACAATGCCCTGATAAACGCAACTCGCTGCTGCTGCCCAAAAGAAAGTTTTCCTACTTTAGCATCCAGTTTATCCGCTATCCCTAAGGCTTCGAAAAATGCGACCATCTCCTCTTTGGATTTATACTTGGTCAAGTTATTCTTTAACTGCACATTTTCCAAAGCTGTAAGTTCTGAAAAGAGTCTGAGCTCCTGAAAAAGCATACTTAGAGAACTTTTTCTTAACTCTACCCATTGAGAAACGGAAAGGTTCTTAATGTTACTTTTATCGAAAGCGATTGTTCCCAGATAGTCGTTGCGATATCCGTAGATATAACTACAAAACGACGATTTCCCAGTACCGGAAGCTGCTTCAATAAGATAAAGCTCTCCTTTGTGAAGTTCCATATTCTTGTACCAAACTTCCGAAACAATGGAATCACGCTCAGCGAATACTTTTGGTAAAGTATGCTGCAAATTAATGTTATTCATTGATGCGTTACAATTTATAATCAGAGCGAACCCAGCACTTGCCTTAATCCGGCTACAATTTGCTTTAACACGTTCTCATTTTTATTTTTTAAATAGATATTAATCACACTTTTCTGATCGTCTTTATTAAATGCTTCCGCATAAGAGAACTGCGCAAGAAGCGATTTAGCAATTGCTCCTTGTGAACCAAAGCCTGCAAATGCAGTGTTAACAATCGGTATGTTAACAATATTCTCCATATCCATTACTACATAACCGTTAGCACTACCTTTTATTGATTCATATTTTGCATCTGACAGTGAGTTCGTAACTTCTTTGCCTATGTTTCTGTAAAGATTATCATCGTTGGTGAGATATAAATAGTTTCCTCTCACGCCAAAACGAATTGCCGAAGGAAAAAGAGTGCTCTTTACCACATATTGATTTTTACCAGAAGATGCAATAGTCATCCCCATATCGCCAAGGTCATTCTTTAATGCGTAAATAACTCCTATGGCGGCAGGATCATTTACCTCTGCATACGCTAAAAAAGAAGGGCTTTGTTTTTCACTGATACTAGAAATCACAACAGAAACATCACCGTTAAAAGCAGAAACACTTTTCTTTAAGTTCAGTCCGGGAGTCAATCGAGCATCTTTAACCATTTCTTTAAACTCACTGCTTTGCAACAGCATCTCGTAGAGTTTGTCTCCTTTAACATTGGTAGAGAGATAAGCAAGTGAAGACGCGGGTAAATATTTTAAGAAAGTATGCTTTATCTTCCCTCCCATTTCAGTTTGCTTCTTTAAATATTCCTTTAAGGATGGATTCTCAGTAAAATATTCTCCTTCAATAGCAATCTTTCCGTTTTCAAAATTCATTTGGGCAATCAACATCATTTCTTTCAGATTGGCATCTTCGGGAAGTCCCATCATCATGGAAGCGGAAGTTAGTTGAGGAATAGAAGCAAAAGAAGCAAACAGTCCTACGTCACTTTTCTGTTCCACCATCTTCTGGAAACCTTTATTAGCTGAGATACCGCTTTTTTCTTCTTGATCCATTAATTGAGTAATTTCTTCCTTTACCGGAATAGAATGGGGATTGGGAGTTTCCATTACTATTAAAGAGTTCTTATCGAAGGCACAAACTCCATATCCGCAAAGTACAGTCCACGAATAATTGCTACTCTTTTCCACTTCGTCACAAAGTCCTTCACTTTGCATTATTTTTAAAGCATCTTTGAGCTTATCCATATCAGAGACTTTAATAACAACCGTTGGTTCATTTTCGGCAGTAACAAAAAAGTAGACTTTATCTTTTAGAGAAAGACCGGCATCAGAAGGGTTCTGAATCATTTTTGCCAGTTTCTCATTTTTAAGAACGGCAGTCATATTCTTCAAAATAGATTGCTGATTATCCATCAATCCACTTTTCTTGATGATGGACTGAACATCTATAGAGACTACCAGCGGAGCATTAGAGGGAATCACTCTTGTGTATTCTTTATCTTTAGAACAAGAGCCCAATAACAGTACTACAAGTAGCAATACTGATAAACGGGAAAAGATTTTTATTTTATTCATACGTATATAAATATAAGTTATTGATTCATGAAATTCATGGTATGGCATGCCACCAAAGCCGCCGTCTCCGTACGAAGCCGGGATTTACCGAGACTAATTGCTTTAAAACCTTTTAAAAGAGCCTTTTCAACTTCTTCAGGACTAAAATCACCCTCTGGACCAATCATCACTAAAGCATCTTTACCAGGTTTTAATACATCTTTAAGCAACGGTTTATCACCTTCATAGCAGTGAGCAATAAATTTCTGTCCAGGGAAATCGCGGGAAATAAATTGATCAAAGTCAGTCATTTCATTTAATGCCGGAAGGGTGGCTTTTAATGACTGCTTAATAGCGGATATCAGTATTTTTTCAATTCGCTCGTTTTTAATGACTTTCCGTTCAGAGAAGCGACAATTAAGAAAAGTGAGTTCATCGAAGCCAATTTCTGTGGCTTTTTCGGCAAACCACTCATTACGATCCATGTTTTTGGTCGGAGCCATCGCAAGATGTAAATGGCAGGGCCAAAGCTTCTCTTGCTTAATCCTTTCTATAATGGAAACGAAACATCTCTTTCCTGTTGCCATACTAATTTCAGCTTTATAGAAAGAGCCATGTCCGTCGGTAAGTGTTATTTCATCGCCTTGCGAGAGTCGCAACACACGAAGACAATGTTGTGCTTCCTCAACAGGCAACTCATTATTAACTAAAATATCAGGAGTATAAAATACATGCATTATTATTTAGAATGTGTTCAGTGAATTAAAACGATTGAAATTCATTTTCTTTTCGTTTAATCTCATCGCGTAGTGTAGAGGCTAGTTCATAATTTTCGTCTTTGACAGCCTGTGCCAAAGCTTCTTTCAATATAGCCAATGTATCCAGTTGCTCTGGTTCTTCTTTTTCTTCTTCCATTCCAGGATCATACCCCTCTAGTTCTAGAATCTCTTCGGTCGTATAAATAGGACATCCAAAGCGTAAAGCTAAAGCTATAGCATCAGATGTTCTGGAATCTACTCTAAACCCTTCGCCATCTTTTTCAAAACAGAGATAGGAATAAAAAATTCCATCGTGAGCTTTATAAATAAATACTTGATCAAGATTGGTTCGAAGAATTTCAGCAAAAGTTACAAACAAATCATGTGTAAAAGGACGGGGAGTGTTTAGTCCTTTCAACTTAAAAGCAATGGCTTGTGCTTCGATAGAACCGATTATAATTGGCAACTGACGATTTCCTTCCACTTCTTCCAATACCAGTGCAAAAGCATTCGCTTGTACTTGGCTATTAGAAATATTTAAAACCCGAAGTTCGACTTTCTTATCCACGTTGAATCAAATTTATAACTGTGGAGCAAATATAGGTATTAATTTTGGATGATAAACCTATTCTTGCGTAATTGTATAAAAAAAAATGGTTGTCTCACGACAACCAATCTTTGTTAACCTTAAATCTAATACCATGAAAAACATGCTGCAAATATAAAGCATATATGTTATGTAACATAACGAATCTCCATATTTCTGCTATATATTAACTTTATTTATCACATTATCTTAGATTTTATATTATAGAAGGCTATTCTACATATAGAACTAGTCCTTTTAAGTATTCTCCTTCGGGATGATAGATACTCACAGGATGATCGGCCGGCTGCGTAAGTTGATGCAATATTCTCACATTTCGACCCGACATAGCTGCCGCTGTAAATACAGCTGTACGAAAATTGTCCTTTGTTACTACCTGTGAACAAGAGAACGTAAATAAAATTCCTCCTGGTTTGATCTTCTCAAAAGCTTTGGCGTTTAACTTGCGATATCCTTGTAATGCATTGCGTAAAGCCTCTCTATGTTTAGCAAAGGCAGGCGGATCAAGAATGATAAGATCATACTGATCTTCCATCTTATCCAGATATTTAAATGCATCTTCAGCATAAGCTGTATGACGACTATCTCCGGGAAAATTAAGCTCCACATTTTTATTAGTCAGATCAACGGCCTTTGCAGAGCTATCCACTGAATGAACCAGCTGAGCTCCTCCACGCATTGCATAAAAAGAGAACCCACCTGTATAACAAAACATATTCAATACAGAACGTCCCTTTGCATATTTTTCTAATAAAGCACGATTCTCCCGTTGATCAATAAAAAAGCCTGTTTTTTGTCCTTTCAACCAATCTACATGAAACTTTAAACCATATTCCTGAGCTATATTATCGGTGCTTCCTCCTTTAAGAAACCCATTTTCAGGTCCTGCATCCGCATTTTGCAAGGTTGTTTCCGATTTATAATAGATATTCTCAATCGAATCTCCCATTACCAGAGATAGAGCTTTAGCTATATCCATCCGGTTAAGATGCATTCCTGGAGAATGAGCTTGCATAACCGCAGTCTTTGCATAAATATCTATAATCAATCCGGAAAGAGTATCCCCTTCGCCATTTACTACACGGTATGTATTATTAGAAGGATGATCAACCAACCCTATACTTTTGCGTAAAGCATACGCAGCCTCTAACTTTCTCACCCAAAAATCAAGGTTTACCTCCTCTTGTTTAAAAGAAAGTATCCTCACGGTAATGCTACCTACCTGAAAATGTCCTAATGCAATAAACTCTTTTTGCGAAGTATATACATCTACTAATTCACCTTCTTCAGGCTCTCCTTCAATGTAATGAATCGCTCCTGAAAAAATCCACGGATGGAAGCGCTTTAGCGATTCTTCTTTTCCCGGTTTCAGATAAACTCTTTTGTAAGTCATTTATTTATTCTTTTCTTCTTCTATTACCGGCTCAACGATAGCCTCTTCTTCATAATTCCCTGTCCGTTGCAACTCCTGAAGTAATTTATATATCTTCAGACAAGTCCATGCATCTGTCGCAGCATATACTTGTTGAGACGGAGTTAAGGAGTCAGCTTCCCAGTTAGACAGACGTTGTGATTTTGATATTTTATGGGTAAAGAGAATGGCATAAATTTTTTGCAGACTTTTGTCCTGAATGCCAAACTGTTTTACATAATCTTGTAATTCAACGCAATTCTGTTGTTTAAATAAAACCCTTCGGTGTAATGCCAAAAAATCATCTTTTAACGAAAGTCCTACTTTAATGATGGATTTATTTTCTAATAAGCCAATCAGCGACAAAGGAAGACCAATAAGATTCAAACGAAATAGAAAGCAATGATTATCTGTAGATATTTGCAATAAGGCCACTTTATGCGATTGTCCTTTAACAAAGGAAGGCTTTGTCTCGCTGTCTATACCCAGCACAGGAAACTGACTCAAAAAAGTGATTGCCTCTTCGGCCTCTTCCTGTGTATTGACAATTATTATTTCACCTTCGAAGGAAACCTTCGGCATTGCCGATATATCTTCTTTAGAAATGGTTCTTTTTACAATCATAATTCTTCGTTCAACTCGTGCTTATCATCCTCTTCTTCATCATTTTCTTCATCATTGGCATTGAACTTAACATCATGTAGGGCTCTTAAAGTATTCACTAGTTTTTGCCCCCAATACATGCCAAAGTTCTCTTTACAAATAGCCAAAGCATCATGCATAGTCTCATCAAAACCAAGTTGAAAAACAAAAATAAAGTCTTTCAGATCTTGATAAATATCTGCTAAATCCTCGGATATACATTTTTTAATAGGGGTATCACTATAGGCCATTTCAGGAAGAAAGACTTCCAGATAATCATCTTTTTCCCCAAGTACTGCGGCGATATTCATCCTCATTATTTCATAAATCTCTTGCGAGACATATGTTTCCGGTGCTTCCTCTCCCATCATTACGCATTCGGGCAATAAAGAAGCCTTTAGATAAAGTAAAGGTAATATTTTTAAAGTAGTATCGACAAAAGGACCACGCTTAACATTCTCCGCTCTCTCTAAAAAAGCACAAGTTTCGGCTGCCACTGTTACAAATTCCACTACGTTTCTACTGAATATCACTTGATGCTGCTGTTCCATACTTCTATTCAATTAAGTTGCAAAGTTAACAAAAAAGAGAGAAACTCACTGCGAATGTGTGTATTTTAATATGAAGTGTGCATTCTCTGTTGATTTTTCCTATGGAGCCCTTACGTCATTCCTCAAGAGATAGCAATATTATTTTGTACAGAAGAACTATTTGTTTTGTACAATACTTTAAAATGTTTTGTACAGAAGAAAATTTTCTTCTGTACAGTAGCCTATTTAAATGTCTTGAAAGATTTTTTAGCTGATTCTTATCTCCAACTGATGTTATTTTACTATTTTTGCAGAATCAAAATAAAAAAAAGAAAATTCTTCATGGCAAAGAAAAAAATAGATAAGATGCCGGACCTTGAGCCGGGTATAATTAATAAATTTACATCACCTTTCCAAAATGAAACCCTTCACTTTGTTCTGGGGCTGGTGATGGTGATCTTTTCGGTCTATTTGCTTTTAGCCTTTACCTCCTTCTTCTTCACTGGAGCAGCTGACCAAAGCATATTGGACAATCCTAATTCAGGACAACTTTCGGAAGTCAACAACCAAATAAAAAATTATGCTGGATCTCGGGGAGCCCAGTTGGCCAATTATCTCATTAATGATTGTTTTGGAGTTTCTTCCTATTTAATTTTATTATTCCTTGCTATCGCGGGTATGAAATTGATGCGGGTTCACAATTTCCGCCTTTGGAAATGGTTTATAGGATGCTCTCTATTACTTATTTGGAGTTCTGTTTTCTTGGCATTTATATTTATGGATTCCTATAAAAATAGTTTTATTTACCTAGGAGGAATGCACGGATACAATGTTAGTAATTGGCTAATTTCTCAAATAGGTGTTCCTGGTGTAACTTTACTTTTATTGACTACGGCTCTTTGTTTTCTTATTTACTTAAGTGCGCAGACGATTATCTACATCAGGCGTTTATTTCAACTTAATTTCAGAAAGAAAAAAGAAAAAACGCAAACTATTCCTTCTACTGAGACAGCTCAAACATTTACAAATCCAGAGCCCAAAACGGTAAATTTTAAATTAGATGAGACTTTTCAACAATCAGCAGCCTCTAAATCTATGGAAATTATTGCTCCAGGAGAAGAAGAACCGGCTGACAATTGGGTGAAATCAAATATAGAACCTGGAGGAAAGAAAGATAGTATTTCAAAAAATTCAGACGATAACGACGAAGATCAAGAAGAAAAAGAGCCGGAATTTAAAATAGAATCTCCACGTTCCAATGATGAAGAGGCTTACGATGCCTCTAATCTGGGGCAGTATAATCCAACGCTGGATTTAGAAAACTATCATCATCCTACATTAGACTTAATGAAGCGGTACGACAACAACGAACCTGCCATTAATATGGAAGAACAAAATGCCAATAAAGATAAGATTATTGGTACATTGAGAAGTTTTGGCATTGAAATTAGCACTATCAAGGCAACTGTGGGATCTACAGTTACTTTATATGAAATAACTCCCGAAGCAGGTGTGCGTATCTCCAAAATTCGTGGGTTGGAAGATGATATTGCTCTCAGCCTTTCTGCCTTAGGCATCCGTATTATCGCTCCAATTCCTGGAAAAGGTACAATTGGCATTGAAGTTCCAAACTCCAATCCAAAGATTGTATCGATGCATTCTATCATCTCTTCAAGGAAGTTTCAAGAGTCCACTTACGACCTTCCCATTGCCTTTGGTAAAACTATTACCAACGATATTTTCATGGTTGACCTTTGTAAGATGCCTCACATTCTTGTAGCAGGAGCTACCGGACAAGGTAAATCCGTGGGATTAAATGCAATCATTACGTCTCTGCTTTATAAAAAACATCCGGCAGAACTAAAATTTGTATTGATCGACCCTAAGAAAGTAGAGTTCAGTATCTATTCTACCATCGACAAACATTTTCTTGCTAAGTTACCAGATGGTGAAGAAGCAATCATTACTGATTTTACCAAAGTGGTGCAAACACTGAATTCTCTTTGCATTGAGATGGATTCTCGTTATGACTTATTAAAAAAAGCACATACTCGTAATCTTAAAGAATACAATGAAAAGTTTATCAACAGAAAACTGAATCCTGAAAAAGGGCACAAATTCATGCCTTACATTGTGGTCATTATTGATGAATTTGGAGACTTAATAATGACGGCGGGCAAAGAAGTGGAATTGCCGATTGCCCGTATTGCTCAGCTGGCACGTGCTGTAGGTATTCACATGATTATCGCTACCCAACGCCCCACGACTAATATTATTACCGGAACAATTAAGGCGAATTTTCCTGCAAGGGTAGCCTTCCGGGTTTCATCCATGATGGATTCCCGAACCATTCTTGACCGTCCGGGAGCTAATCAACTAATTGGCCGCGGAGATATGCTTTTTCTTCAAGGAAGTGACCCGGTTCGTGTGCAGTGTGCATTTGTTGATACTCCGGAAGTGGAAAGAATTACCAATTTCATTTCTCACCAACAAGGTTATACCACAGCATTCTATCTGCCTGAATATGTAGGAGACGAAAGTGAAAGCAATGTTGGCGAAGTAGATATGAATCGTTTGGATCCCATGTTTGCTGATGCTGCACGGTTAGTTGTGATCCATCAACAAGGATCAACTTCACTCATCCAGCGTAAATTCTCCATTGGTTACAATCGTGCCGGACGTATTATGGATCAATTGGAGAAAGCAGGAATTGTGGGACAATCAGAAGGAAGTAAAGCTCGTCAAGTGATGTGCTTAGACGAAACAGATTTGGAAATGAGGCTGAACAACCTAATGCAATAAATCGTTAGTATGCAGAACGAATTATCAAAAGAGAAAAATATTGGAACTGTTTTAGCAGAAAAACTCAGGGAGGTAGATATTCACTCCATTGAAGAGCTAAGAGCTGTTGGAGCCGAGAATGCTTACCTAAGAATAAAAGCAATAGATGAAACTGCTTGCCTTCACATGCTTTCTGCATTGGAAGGTGCCATTGAGGGGGTAAGGAAAAGCGAGCTTTCACCAGAAAAAAAGGAAGAATTGAGAATATTTTATAATATGGAGAAGAAAAAACAATGAAAAAGTATATTTTCACATTACTGATTAGCCTTTTAATTTTACCATGTTTTGCACAGAAAGACGTGCAAGCTAAAAAAATATTAGATCAAACATCTGCTGCTTTTGCAAAAGCAGGAGGTATAAAGGCAACTTTTAGCATCAAAGCCGGGAAAGGGCAAAGTAAAGGAACATTACAATTAAAAGAGAATAAATTTGTATTGGCAACCAATGATGCAATTACATGGTTTGACGGAAAAACTCAATGGAGTTATCTCAAACATAGTGAAGAAGTAAACATTAGTTCACCCACTGCCGACGAGCTACAAAGTATGAACCCTTACATATTATTGAATATATATAAAAAAGGATTCAATTACAAATATGATGGAAACGTTGGAAATAACTATAAAATAACGCTTACACCTGAGAATAAGAAACAATCCTTCTCAAAAATTGTTATATTAATCTCAAGAAGTAATTATCAGCCTCAGCATATTATTTTAGAGCAACAGAATAATAAAAGCGAAATTACATTGACCAGCTATCAAACGAAACAATCTTATCCTAATTCTTTGTTTCAGTTTAATAAAAAGAATTATCCCAATGCAGAAGTCATTGATTTAAGATAACAAATAAAATAAATATATGGAAGTAACAGAAAAAACAAGATGCCTGATTATTGGTTCCGGACCAGCAGGCTATACTGCTGCTATTTATGCAGGACGAGCAAACCTTTCTCCCATTCTTTATGAAGGATTACAACCGGGAGGACAACTAACTACAACCACTGAAGTGGAAAACTTTCCCGGATATCCGGAAGGAGTAGATGGAACTCAGTTAATGGAAGATTTAAAAAAACAAGCTGCTCGTTTCGGGGCAGATATAAGAAGCGGCCTTGCTACTGCTGCCGATCTTAGCAAGTTTCCTTATAAAATAACCATAGAAGGAGAAAAAGTAATTGAAACACAGACTCTCATTATAGCAACCGGCGCCACAGCCCAATATCTAGGACTAGAAGATGAAAAGAAATATGCTGGAATGGGAGTTAGCGCTTGCGCCACCTGTGACGGATTCTTTTATCGCAAAAAAACAGTTGCTGTAGTAGGTGGTGGTGATACTGCTTGTGAAGAGGCTATCTATTTAGCGGGATTAGCGAGCAAGGTGTACCTCATTGTACGCAAGCCATTTCTCAGAGCCTCTAAAATTATGCAAAGACGTGTACTAGATCACGAGAAAATTGAAGTATTGTTCGAACATAACGCGGTAGGACTTTTTGGCGATAAAGCTGTAGAAGGTGTACATTTGGTAAAACGCAGGGGAGAATCGGACGAAAAGGCATACGACCTTGCTATTGATGGCTTCTTTCTGGCTATAGGGCATAAACCAAATTCAGATATTTTTGCTCCTTATCTAAAAACAGATGCAATCGGATATATTATCACCGAAGGAGATACTCCACGTACTAAGTTACCGGGAGTTTTTGCAGCAGGTGACGTAGCCGATTCTGTTTATCGTCAGGCAACAACAGCAGCAGGCAGTGGCTGTAAAGCAGCTATTGAAGCAGAACGATATTTATCTGACCACAAGTTATAACAAACAAATAAAATCATTGATGTTGGTCATCAACCCAAAACAATGTTTACAAAAATTCTTGTAATTGAAGATGATGAGAGAGTAGCAGATCTTATCAGGCGTAGTCTTGAAGAATATGACTACGCCGTTACTCTCTCTAATAATGGAACCGAAGGGTTGACTTTAGCTCAAAGCAAACAATTTGAATTAATCATTACAGATATCATCTTACCCGATCTAAATGGACTGGAACTTTGCAAAATTATAAAAAAAGACTATCCTGACCAACCTATTATTATGCTCACAGCCTTAGGTACTACGGATGATAAAATAGAAGGCTTTGATGCGGGAGCAGATGATTATATGGTAAAGCCTTTTGAAATTCGTGAATTAAAAGCCCGGGTACGTGCATTATTGAAACGAAGTAATATTCTTAAAAATAATAATGATACGGTTCTACACTTTGCTGATCTGGAACTCAACCGACACACTAAAATAGTAAAAAGAGGTAATGTAGAAATAGATCTTACACCCAAAGAATTTGATCTTTTAGCCTATATGATGTCTAATCAAGGAAGAGTTCTTTCCAAAAGTGAAATAGCGGAAAAAGTATGGGATACGAAGTTCGATACAGGAACAAACTTTATTGAAGTTTACATTAGCTATCTCCGCCGGAAAGTAGATAAAAACTTCCCCGAGAAACTGATCCATACAAAATCTGGTATGGGATTTATATTGAAGAGTGAACATGAAAATTCAAACTAAGTTAACGTTACTATTTTCTGTTATCTATGGTATTATATTCTTATTATTTATTGGAGGCATTTACCATTTTTATAACAATGAAAATAAGACCGAATATTTTGAACGTCTCCGTCTTCGTGCAACCTTAAAGTTTGACTTAATAGACGGAGAAACGGTTGATCCAGACATTCTACGAATTATTTATGAAAACACTCCCGGAGAATATGAACCCAAAGTGACCATTTATGATCATCGTGGAAGAGCCATCTACCACGATGTTGAGGAGGATAGTTTAGCAGATGAATCAGCTGCCAAACAAATTGCTCTTGTGAAAAAAGGAGGAGAATGCCGACTCTGGGAACATGACTATCAAACAATTGGATTTACCATCAATGATAAACAACATACTTATTACATTTTTGCTACTGGCTATGATAACCACCGATTAGAACGGCTTAAACAATTTCGTATTATCTTAGGGGCAGCTTTCTTACTGGCTATGATTGTGATTGTTTTTGCTGGTCGCTTCTTTGCCCGGCAAGCCTTCCGACCTGTTTCTGCAATGGTAGATAAAGTAAAAGACATCACCTCTTCTCATTTGGACATTCGCCTGGATGAGGGAAATAAAAAAGATGAAATAGCAGAACTAGCGATTACTTTTAATAAAATGCTTACACAACTTGAGAATGCGTTTGAATCACAGAAACAATTTGTCTCTAATATATCTCATGAAATTCGTACTCCTCTCGCCGCAATTATTACCGAATTGGAATTAGCCGAAACTCATAATCACAGTCAAAAAGAATATAAAGAAGTGATTAGTGAAGCTATGAAGGATGCACACCGACTGGCTAAATTATCCAACAGCCTTTTAGATATGGCCAAAACCAACTACAATCCATCCGATATTTCTTTCCGTGAATTAAGACTGGACGAGTTGTTGCTGGAAGTTTGCCGCAAAATTCAAAGAGCTAATTCTGAATATACCATTCCAATACTTTTCGATAAAGAATTTGATGATGATACGTTCATCTCTGTTAACGGGAACGAATATCTACTAAGTGTGGCTTTTACAAACCTCATAGAAAATGGGTGTAAATTTTCCAAAGATAAACAATGTGAAGTACACCTCTCTTATGAAAATGAAAAAACAATTATTAAAATAACGGATCATGGTATCGGCATAAAAGCTGAAGAAATGGAAGCAATATTCCTTCCATTTTACAGAGGAACAAACAAAAGTTTTGCTGAGGGAAATGGCATCGGTTTATCACTAACTCATCGAATCATAGACATCCATCACGGTAGTATTTCCATTGATTCACATCCTGGATTAACAACTTTCACAGTAAGCATTAATCATTTATGATGAAAAAGAGTGCTTAATTTGTGATTTTAATCTTTATATTGACGACTATTACATAAATAAGTATTATAACATCCATAATTTATGAAAAAAATATTCCGGAATTTATTAGTTGCAACATTTTTAATAAGTGCAAATTCAGCTTTTGCCCAGCCACAAATGCCTCCTATTCCTATTGATAAGAATGTAAGAATTGGAAAGTTAGAGAACGGATTGACTTACTATATTCGTAAAAACACGACGACAGAAAAACGAGCTGATTTCTATATTGCACAAAAAGTCGGCTCCATCCTTGAGGAACCTCAACAGAGAGGATTAGCACATTTCCTTGAACATATGGCTTTCAATGGAACAAAAAATTTCCCTGGAACTGAGAAAGGTCTGGGAGTAATTCCATGGTGTGAAACTATTGGCATAAAATTTGGTACTAATATTAACGCCTATACGAGCATTGATCAAACGGTATATAACATTTCAGATGCTCCCGTTACTCGTGAAGGTATTGTTGACTCTTGTTTACTAATTTTACACGATTGGTCTAACAGCTTATTATTAACAGACAAAGAAATTGATAAAGAACGTGGTGTTATCCACGAAGAATGGCGTTCACGAATGAGTGCATCACAACGTTTTCAAGAAAAAGCACTCCCTGTATTGTTTGCCGGAACTAAATATGCCGACTGTCTACCCATTGGTACTATGGACATTGTAGATCATTTTAAATATCAAACTCTCCGTGATTATTATAATAAATGGTACCGTCCAGACTTACAAGGAATTATTGTTGTAGGGGATGTGGATGTAGATGCTGTGGAAGCCAAAATAAAAAAAATATTTTCGGATATTCCTAAACCTGTAAATCCAGCAAAACGTGAGTATTTCACAGTATCAGATAACAAAGAACCTATCATCGCTATTGAAAAAGACAAGGAACAGACTAATATGCAAGTAATGATATTTAACAAGCATGAAACATTTCCTGACTCTCTAAAGAATAACATGCAATATATATTTTTTGATTATGCAAGAAATATGATCAGCGAAATGTTAAATGCCCGTTTAAATGAATTAGTTCAAACTGCAACTCCTCCATTTATCTATGCAGGTGCATCAGATGGTAACTTCTTTGTCGCAAAAACAAAAGACGCATTTACAGGAATTACTGTTTGCAAAGAAGACGGAGTTGATACAGCTTTTAGTACTTTACTTCGTGAAATAGAAAGAGCTTACCGTTTTGGTTTTACTGAATCAGAATATGTACGTGCCCGCGCAGAATATCTTCGTCATTTGGAATCTGAATTTAATGAACGAGATAAGAAAAAGAATGCAAATTACATAAACCAATACGTAAACAATTTCTTGGACAATGAACCAATACCAAGCATAGATGATATGTATACCCTTATGAATAAAGTGGCTCCTAATCTTCCCGTTAAGATGATTAATGAAGTGATGAAATCATTTTTGGCAGATTCAAATAAGGTTATCGCTGTTTTTGGTCCAGATAAAGAAGGATTAGTTTACCCTACTAAAGACAAAATACTTAGCATTCTAAAGAATGTAAAAGCAGAAAATATCACTCCTTATGTAGACAAAGCTTCTAATGAACCATTAATCTCTAAGATTCCAAAAGCCGGTAAAATTATTTCTTCAAAAGAAAATACTATTTACGGAACTACCACACTCACGTTATCAAACGGAGTAAAAGTAATCGTCAAAAAGACTGATTTCAAAGCTGACGAAATTCATATGAAAGGCGTTAGTTTAGGAGGAAATTCATTGATGCCTTCATCCGAAATTATTAATATCAAATCATTAGACGATGTGGTTGAACTAGGAGGATTAGGGAACTTTAGTGCAGTCAATTTACAAAAAGTATTAGCTGGTAAAAAAGCATCTGTAAACCCATTCATCGGAACAAATACAGAAGGTGTCAGTGGTAATTGCTCACCAAAAGATTTAGAGACAATGTTACAATTAACTTATCTCACATTTACCGCTCCACGGATGGATGCTGATGCATTTACATCCTATAAAACCCGTATGAAAGCTAATATGTTAAACCAAGAAGCTAATCCAATGGTTGCTTTCAATGATTCAATCTTATTCAGCATATACGGAAACAACCCAAGAGCTATCCGTATGAAAGCTGACATGATTGATAAAATTGATTATCAAAAATGTATGGAGCTATATAAAGATCGCTTTAAAGATGCAAGTGACTTCACCTTTATTCTGGTAGGTAATGTTGATTTAGAAGCAGCTAAACCATTGATTGAACAGTATCTGGGTTCACTTCCTTCCATAAACAGGAAAGAGACATTCAAGGATATTAAAATGGAGGCACGTAAAGGTTTATATAAAAACGAATTCAAGAAGAAACAAGAAACAGCTAAAGCATCTGTATTTGCCTTCTATAACGGAAAATGTAAATATTCATTAGAGAATAAAATTATGATGAGTATGCTCGATCAGGTTCTTGATCTTGTTTATACAGAAAAAATACGTGAACAAGAAGGAGGTACCTACGGAGTGAATGTTAATGGAGATCTTTCTAAATTTCCGAAAGAAGAATTCACTCTTCAGATTGTTTTCCAAACCGATCCTGCCAAAAAGAATAACCTGATGAATATTGTATTTAATGAAATAGATAGTATTGCAAAAGTTGGTCCGTCTGAAAAGAATCTTACTAAAGTGAAAGAATATATGCTGAAAAAGCATAATGAAAACTTAAAAGAGAATGGCTATTGGCTGGGAAATATTGATCAATATCTTTATACCGGAGTGGATAATAATGCAAATTATGAAGCCTTGGTCAACAATGTAACTTTAAGCAGTATTCAAAAGTTTGCTAAGAGTTTATTCAGTCAAAATAACCGGATAGAAGTAACGATGACTGCTCCCGACGCTAAGTAATTATGACTAAAAAGAGGGAAAACTCTTCTTTAGAAGAATCTTCCCTCTTTCTTTTTACTATATAATACACATCCATCTATGCTTTTAAAAGAATTACGAAAACATGCTAAACTCGCTGCCAAGCGTCATCCCATGTTCGAAAAAAACAAGTTTGGAAAGTTCTTCCTCTACTTTATGATGCTCTTCTGGGCAGGTTATTTTATTTTCTTTGGCATAGCCTTTGGCTTTGGTTTTTCAGAAATGTTTCCCACCATGGAACCTTATCATATAATGAACAAAGGGCTGTTCATTATACTTGCTATTGATTTTCTTTTCCGTTTCGCCTTTCAAAAGACGCCCACTCAAGAGATAAAGTCCTATTTATTATTGCCTATTAAGAAAAATAAACTTTTCCATTTCCTTCTTCTAAAATCGGCAACCGACAATTATAATGCTTTCTGGCTATTTATGATGATCCCCTTTGCCTTCATTACAACATTTAAAATATTTGGAATAACGGGAGTCATTACCTATTGCTTTGGTTTTTATTTGTTGATGATTCTCAATAATTTCTGGTACCTGATGTGCCGTACCTTAATTAATGAAAAAACAATTTTTATACTGATACCTATTATTTTCTATGGCATCCTTGGAGCGGTAGAATTCACATTAGGTCACCCTATCAGCACATTTACCATGAACTTGGGTGAAAGCTTTATCGTCTTCAATCCGTTGGGATTCCTTGGTGTGCTTATTTCAATCGCTGGATTAGCTTGGGTTAATCGCATGATTATGATTAAGAATTTATATGCGGAACTGGCTAAAACAAATGATACCAAAGTGAAGCATGTTTCGGAATACAAATTTCTGGAACGTTATGGTGAGGTCGGTGAATACTTTCGCCTTGAGCTAAAGTTATTATTCAGAAATAAAAGAAGTAAATCCATGTTCAGAATGGGATGTTTTCTTATTATTATGCTTACTGCTATGCTTTTTACCCCCTCTTATGAAGGAGCACTCGGCAAAAGCTTTGTGGGGATTTATAATTTTGCCATTTTAGGTATTCTGATGCTTACACAGGTAATGAGTTTCGAAGGGAACTATCTCGACGGGCTGATGAGCCGCAAAGAATCTATCTATAACTTACTGAGGGCCAAATACTATTTCTATAGTTTTGGAGTACTCGTCCCGTTCCTTCTCATGATTCCTGCAATTGCAATGGGAAAAATAACGTTGCTGATGGCAGTGTCTTATAGTTTCTTTACCACTGGATTTATTTATTTCATTATTCTTCAGTTGGCTGTTTACAATCTCAAAACCACTCCACTCAACGAAAGTATGATTGGCAGACAATCCACCGGAACAGGATTCCAAAGTCTGATCAGTACCCTTTCTTTTGGTATCCCTTTATTAGTAACCAACCTTCTCAGAATTGCTTTAGGCGAAACGCTCAGTCTTTGGGTACTTTTAATAATAGGTTTGGCACTAACCTTTACCTCAAATCTATGGATTAAAAATATCTATAAACGCTTTATGAAAAGAAGGTATCGGAATATGGAAGGATTCAGGGATACCAAATAAACTGGATTTCTTATTTTCATTTATTACTTAAAAATCATTTTAATTATGGTAACAGTTACAATCAATAATCTGCAAAAAAATTTCGGTGAAAAAAGAGCCGTCGATATAGAAAACTATGTAATTAATAGTGGTGATTTACTGGGATTGGTAGGCAACAACGGGGCAGGAAAGACTACTCTTTTCCGCTTAATCCTTGATTTACTTCAGGCGGATAACGGTTCGGTGCATATTAATGACATTGATTCCAGCAAAAGTGAAGATTGGAAAAACATAACCGGTGCATTCATTGACGAAGGCTTCCTGATTGATTATCTCACTCCCGAAGAATATTTCTATTTTATCGGAAAGATGTATAATCTGAAAAAAGAAGAAGTGGATGAACGATTAACGATCTTTGAGCGATTTATGAATGGTGAGGTTGTGGGTCAGAAAAAGTACATCCGTAACTTTTCTGCCGGAAATAAACAAAAAATAGGTATTATATCCGCCATGATTCATCATCCTCAACTGCTGATTCTGGACGAGCCTTTCAATTTCCTCGATCCAAGTTCACAGTCCATCATCAAACATATTCTAAAGAAATATAACGAAGAAATAGGAGCTACAATTGTAATTTCCAGCCACAATCTGAACCACACCACAGACATCTGTCCTCGCATAGCTTTGTTGGAGAACGGAATAGTAATCCGTGATATTGACAATCATGATTTTTCAGCGGAAAAAGAATTGGAAGCTTATTTTAACGTGGAATAAAAAATGAAAAGAGCTCCACTCTCCCTCCTTATGTTGGCGCTTTTAGCCGGATGTTTAAGCTCTTGCGGCATCAAAACTCCGACTTTCGACTATCAGACTTTAGCCAAAGCTTCAATAAAATTGGGAGTGGACATTAATCTGACAGACAACAAACAACTGTATATTGAAGCTGCCGATTGGATTGGTGTTCCTTATCGTGCAGGTGGAACTGATAAACAAGGGGTGGACTGTTCCGGCTTTACCAGCCAGATTTATAAAAAAGTCTATAAAAAGAAATTGGAACGAAGCACGGTTGGACAGATGGAAAAGGATAGTTACCTAATCTCCAAACATAATTTGCAAGAAGGTGATCTGGTGTTTTTCAGTAGTAAACGCTCTGGTGGAGAAGTAGCTCATGTGGGAGTCTATCTCAAAGAAAATAAATTTATTCACGCCAGCACCAGTGGAGGCGTAGTTGTTAGCAATCTCAAAGAAAAGTACTACCTCACTTACTGGATAGCTGGCGGAGAAGTCAAGAAATGACAATATACACTTATGAAATAAAAAAAATAATGAAAAAGACAATCACTATCCTATTTGCTTTGCTCTTGGCCTTTACGGTAAATGCGCAATCACTTTTATGGAAAGTTTCCGGCAACGGGTTGAAAAAGCCGTCCTATATATTCGGTACACACCACTTAGCTCCGCTTTCCGTGTTGGATAGTATAGCAGGATTCAAAGGAGCTTTTGACGCTTCTGCCCAAATAGTTGGCGAAGTAGACACTAAGAGTATGCAATCTCCGGAGAGTATGCAGTTGATGCAAAAGGAAATGCTTATCACAAACGATACTACTGCTCAAATGCTTTTCAGTGAAAAAGAACAAGAGACAGTGAATGCTTTTCTAAAAGCAAATATGGGGTTTGATCTCACTCAAATGCCGAAACTAAAACCTGCTTTTATTAACAACGCAGTCACCATGATTATTTGTGCTAAAATGCTTCCGGATTTTAATCCACAACAACAATTAGATTCCTATTTTCAAAATAAAGGAGCGGAAAATGGAAAGAAGCTCTTAGCACTTGAGACTATTGATTTTCAACTGAACATGTTATTCAATTCGCAATCCCTTCAACGTCAAGCTCGTCTTTTAATCTGCGCCATGAATGATACGGATAAAATGATTAGCGATATGAAGGAACTCAATAAAGCTTATTTCTCTTTTGATCTTCAAAAAATGTTTGAACTTTCAGAAAAAAAAGAAGGTACCAGTTGTGATCCTATGCCGGGTGAAATGGAAAGCATGATTGATAACAGAAACAAAGACTGGGCTACCAAACTCCCTGCTATCATGAAAGATGCTCCTACCTTTATCGCTGTCGGCGCCCTACATCTTCCCGGTAAATCGGGATTAATCGCATTACTTAAAAGACAAGGATTCACCGTAGAGCCAGTTAAATAACTGGTTCTCAAAAATCTAATCAAATATATTATCCTTATTCATTGACTAAGACTCTTAGCAAGAGCAAAAGATAATGAATAGGGATCTTTTAGTTTGAACTTATTTTTTACTATTTCAGGTCTAAAAGAGAACTAATATTTCTCTCAAAAAAACAAAAAATGCATTTTAATCTATCACTACTATCACTAAATTTATAACCATCTGTATATCATTGCACTAATTAGTCAGCCCTTAAGAAGTATTTATATTACTGATTAATAGTAATATAAATGCAGAAATAGTTTGCTATATCTGCAAGATTTAGTATTTTTAGGGCATAAATCTTGCAGATATGTTACACAAAAATCCCCTGAAAGGT
>JAATGU010000141.1 GCA_015654535.1 Bacteroidales bacterium | reverse complement strand
TTCTTCCAAATTAATCATTAGAGTTTTATCAAATCGCAGATAACTCATAGCTATATTGGCATTTAAGAGGTTTATTATTTTGTTCTTGACAAGAAAAATAGTTGTCGTCCTCAAAAATAGTAAATCTCGTGATAAATGAGCTTAAAAAGTGGTTTTATTTTTATTTTTGCAATGAAATATTCAATAGTAATAGGAGGATTATGCAAGAATACGAGCAAAAGAAATACCTCCGTTCTCCTAACAGAAGCATTTCTTAATAAATGGGGGTTCTAAAAAGACTGCAATCTTTTTTAGGTATTACTTCCTTTTTGAAGGATTTCGATTAAAGTTGTTATATTTGCAGTAAATAATTTTACGGAGATAGCCAGTAAAATAATTCCGAAGAATTTTCTAATGACATAAATGCCTCCTTTTCCCAATATTCTTTCTATTTTTCCAGTCATTTTTAAAACAAAGTATACCCAAATCATATTAAGTCCCAAGGCAATCATAATATTAAGGCTTGCATATTCTGCGCGAAGGGATAATAATGTTGTAAATGCTCCTGCTCCTGCTAATAGTGGAAACACAAGGGGAACTAGAGTTGCCTCTTTAATCGGACCTGTATTTTTAAAAATTTCCACATCAAGAATCATCTCCAATGCCATCAGAAAAATAATTAACGCTCCAGCGATAGCAAAAGATTCTATGTCAACACGAAAAAGGGTTAACACCATATCACCAGCATAAAAAAAACCAACTAATAGTGCTGTTGAAAAAAGAGTTGCTTTAACAGCACTCACATCGCGTCCATTCTGTCTAAGATTGATAATAATTGGGATAGAACCGATCATATCTATCACTGCAAAGAGTACAATAAACGCACTAACCATGTCCTGAAAGTTAAACGTAGCGAACATATTTCCTCCTTTTTATTTGCAAAGATATTATATTTTTATGCATTTTACAAACATTTCTTTGATAGAAAACTTATCAGGTTTAAGAAATAATAAAAAATACCAAAAAGTGAGAGCATAAATGAAATAGGCTAAATTAATTCATACATTTGTAAACGCCTTAATTGAGGTAATAAATAGAATAAAAGAAAGATTGTTATGGATACAATGTATGAAACTTTATTGCAGATGCCTCTTTTCCAAGGATTAGGCGAAGATGAATTCACCAAAATTATTGGAAAAGTGAAACTGCACTTCCTGAAGTATAAATTAGGGAATGTAATTTTTAAGAGTGGAGACTCCTGTAATGATCTTATCTTTTTATTGAAAGGTAAATTGAAGGTTGAATCCAAAGGGGAAAGTATGAATTTTATTATGAAAGAATTTGTGGATGCCCCGAGTCTTATTGAACCCTATTCCCTTTTTGGAATGAGAACTGATTATATTTCTACTTATACGGCCGAGACGAATATTGAAATGGTTTTAATTGATAAATTGTTTATTTTAACAGAACTAGACAAGTATGAAGTGTTTCGGCTAAATTACCGGAATATTATTTGTAATAGAGCACAGCAGCTTTACAAAAAAATATGGCAAAGTACTTATTCTTGTTTGGAAGTGAAGATAGTTGATTTCTTTTTAGAGTATTGTGAAAGACCTTATGGCAGAAAATTACTGAAAATAAAGATGGAGAATTTTGCTTTGATTATTGGTGAAACTCGATTGTCTGTTTCAAAGTGCTTGAATAAATTTGAAAAAGAAGGGTTGTTAATTCTTCACAGAACAGAAATAGAGATACCTGATTTGTCATTACTGAAACTATGGAAAGAAAAGTTTCTTGAATTTCCCCTCAAGAGTTAAAATGATTATACTATAGAATAAAGGGGCATTCAGGAGGAATGCTGATAGATTTTCTACTTCTGAATAAATAAAAAAGCAGATTGAATTTCTATTTATCCAATCTGCTTAATTTCTTTGATTCTTTTATTTTATATGAGAACCTTTAAACGTTTTTATTTTACCCGTTTGTAACCGTAAACAGCTAAGTCTCCTAATTCCTCTTCAATGCGGAGCAATTGGTTGTATTTAGCCATACGATCAGAACGACTGAGTGATCCGGTTTTTATCTGTCCTGAATTGGTAGCCACAGCAATATCTGCAATGGTTGCATCTTCAGTTTCACCTGAGCGATGAGAAGTTACCGTTGTGTATCCGTGGCGGTGAGCCATTTCAATCGCATTTAATGTCTCTGTTAAGGTACCAATTTGATTGACTTTTATTAAGATGGAGTTTGCACAACCTTCTTCAATTCCTCTGGAAAGAAAATCCACGTTTGTCACAAATAAGTCGTCGCCAACAAGTTGACACTGATCTCCGATCAGGTCAGTGAGTAATTTCCACCCCTTCCAATCGTTTTCACTCATACCATCTTCTATGGAGTCAATAGGGAAGCTTTTCATTAATTGTTCCAGATAGGCAGCTTGTTCTTCGGAAGTTCTTTTTTTACCTTTCTCTCCTTCAAACTTGGTGTAATCATAGATTCCGTCATGATAAAATTCGGAAGAGGCACAATCAATAGCAATAGTAACATCTTTTCCAGGTTTGTAACCGGCAGCTTTAATTGCAGTCATAATAGAGTTGAGTCCATCTTCAGTACCTTCCAGTTTAGGAGCAAAACCACCTTCGTCGCCAACAGCAGTACTTAGTCCGCGATCTTTGAGCACTTTCTTTAATGCGTGAAAAACTTCCGCTCCCATGCGTAATCCTTCTTTAAAAGAAGGTGCACCGATAGGACGAATTAAGAATTCCTGAAAAGCGATAGGAGCATCAGAGTGAGATCCACCGTTGATGATGTTCATCATCGGAACAGGTAATACATACGTATTAACTCCACCGATATATCGGTATAAAGGTAAGTCCAAGTAGGCTGCACCAGCTTTTGCCACAGCAAGTGATACACCTAAAATAGCATTTGCACCAAGTTTTGATTTTGTTTTGGTTCCATCCAGATCTAACATCAGTTGGTCTATACCTCTTTGGTCGAGGGTCGATTTGCCAATCAGCTTTGGGGCTATTATTTTATTAATATTGTCCACAGCTTTTTGTACACCTTTTCCACCGTAGCGGGATTTTACGCCATCGCGTAGTTCCAATGCTTCATTTTCTCCGGTAGATGCACCAGAAGGGACAGAAGCTCTACCCATAACACCTGATTCCAATAACACGTCTACTTCTACAGTTGGATTACCTCTTGAATCGAGAATCTCTCTTCCTAAAATTTTTTCTATTTTCATCCTTCTATTTTAATTTAAGTTATGAATGCAAAGATAGCATAGTATAAAATAGCTATGGCTTATAATCAAATGAAAAACATCGATAGACTTAAAAATGTTCTGCTTAATTCAATTCTTTATTTACTGTTTAATTATATTTAGCAGAATTTATTCTACATATAAGTTATAACTAAAGTTATCAATTATTGTAATGGTAGCTATTTTTCTGTTGTTAATATCTCTTTTTAGAGCATATTTATCTATAATTCGACTATTACTATAGTATCTCTGGTTATATTTGCACTAATCATTAAATCTAACTAATATTGAAAACAAAACATTCTATAAAACGGAAAGGACTGGCACTTTTATTTTTAATGCTGATCTCCTTTTTTGCTTACTCTCAGGATAACGTAATTCATCATCTAAATTTTAAACAACTTTCTACGCTTAATGGTTTGCCTACAGATGAAGTGCAAAAAGTTTTTCAGGATAAAGATGGTTATATTTGGATAGCCACCAGAAGTGGTTTGTGTCAGTATGACGGTTATCAAGTAAAGACATATAAAGCAAACTTATACACACCGGAATTGTTCACCAATAATGATATTCAATGTCTGGCTGATGATAATAATCATAATCTATGGATCGGAACATTAGATGGACTGAATGTACTAAATAAAACGACGGGGGTTATTCGTAAAATAATCATTCCCGGAATTATTAATAATGCAGTTTCCTGTTTGTTGATTACTAAAGATAACACTGTGTGGATTGGTACCGATTCTGGTTTGTGCAAATACGTTCCAGAAAATAATTCTTTTGAAATTTACGATAATTTACGTACTCATAATGTTCTTAATACCACAGCTATAAAATCATTAATTGAAGATTCAAACGGCAATGTATGGATAGGTACATGGTCGGCTGGCCTTTACCGATATAATCCCAAGCAGAAAAAGTTTTATGTTTATCCTAAAATGAACTCACGCAATTCAGCTCATATAATCTATGAAGATTATAAAAAGAGAATCTGGATAGGAACGTGGGATGAAGGACTTTTTGTAATAGAGAATCCTTATGAACTAAATCATTTACGTTGGAAGAACTTTCGCCATGAAGCTGGAAATCTGAATAGTTTGTCTGATAATATTGTTTATTCTATTTCTGAAGATACGAATACCCATACACTTTGGGTGGGAACCCGCAGCGGACTTAGTATTAGTAAACAAGATTACTGTTCAGGGCAATTTATAAATTATTTGCCTGAAAGCAAGCAACACCCTCTTCCCAATAATGAAGTAAATTCCATCATTCGTGATCGTTCTAACATGATGTGGCTTGGAACTATCGGAGGAGGAGTGTGCTGGGTAAATACAAAACAGTCTCAGTTCAATCTTTATACTATTGAATCCATAAAAAATGAACTACCGACAAATTCTGTCCATAGTCTTTTTGTAGACGATGAAGGATTGGTTTGGATGGGAATCGGCACTTATGGTCTGGCTGTTTACGATCGAAAAAAAGATATATGTAAGTATTATCCGAAGATTCCGGAATTTTCAAATGTGAACAGTATGCCTACCGTGAATACGATTGTCCGTATGAGAAAAACCCATGAGCTGTGGATTGGTACTTACTATGGAGGTATTTATGTCTATAGTAAAGGACAAAAAGTAAGGATTTTACTTCCTCAAAACACGCCATTTCTGAAGGATGGATGTGTTTCTTCTATTAAAGAAGACAAAAGAGGAAATTGTTGGATTGGTACCCGTAGTGGATTATGTATTAAGTACCCTAATGGTAAAGGGCATATATTTGATAAGATTTTAGTGAGTAATAAGGATATTGGAAGATGCTTAGTACGCTCTATATGGGAAGATCGGGATGGAGCTATTTGGTGTGGGACGGGTAATTATGGGGTAATTCGGATTACCGGTAATCCTCTGCAACCAAGATCCTTGAAGTTCTCTCAATATGACTTGACGAATAAAAAGTTGAATTGCATTGATGCACTTTGTTTCTTTGAAGATAAATCAGGAAGATTATGGTTAGGCACTGAAGGGGGAGGATTAAATCTTTATGATAAAGAGAAAGACTTATTTATTTCTGTCAATAAACAAATTAATCTGCCGGGTGATATTGTCAGCAACATACAGCAAGATAACAAAGGTAATTTATGGTTGGGGACTAATTATGGTTTAGTTAAACTCTATACTCCTCAGAATTTAAAGGAAGCAAGTTTTCGTGTTTATACGATTGCCGATGGATTACAAGATAACTTTTTTATATCTAATTCTTCTTTTAATAAGAATGGAGAATTGTTTTTTGGAGGGTATAAAGGGTATAATAGTTTTTTCCCGGATAAAATGGAAGACAATGTTACGAAAGCGCCTGTTGTTATTACAGATATAAAAATTCTCAATCAGTCTTTTGGAAGTTTGGACGAAAAGTTAAGAAATCGTATCTCGAAAAAAATGCCAGGTTTTACCAATGAGATAGAATTATCTTATAAATATAACAATTTTACGATTGAGTTTGCTGCATTGGTTTATTATAATCCTCGTCAAAATAAATATGCATATAAGTTAGATGGATTTGATAAAGACTGGCAATATACCGATGCTTCCCGCCGTTTTGCTTATTATAATAATTTGAAGAGTGGTACTTACATTTTCCATTTAAAAGCGACAAACGAAAATGGGGCTTGGAATGAGAACGAAATAACTTTACGGATAGTTGTTCTTTCACCACCATGGGCAACTTGGTGGGCCTATTTGATTTACTTTATTATCAGTGCATTAATTGTCTATTTTTCTTTGCGAGCAATGAGAAACCGCATAAGATTAAGAAATGATTTAAAGATTCAGCAAGTGGAGCAAGCAAAATCGGAGGAACTGAATCATGCTAAATTACAGTTCTTTACTAATATTACACATGAACTTCTTACTCCGCTAACAATTATTTCAGCTACGGTGGATGATTTAAAACTAAATTTCCCTCTAAATAATGATTATTATACGGTGATGCAGAACAATATTTCTCGTTTAATTCGTTTATTACAACAAATACTGGAATTTAGAAAAGCTGAGACAGGAAACTTAAAGCTTAAAGTTTCAAGTGATAATTTAGCCGCTTTTGTGAGAAAAGAAGTAGAAAGTATTCGTCCGTTAATGAAAAAGAAGAGAATACACTTCTCTGTGGTTTGCGATCCAGAAAATACTTTTGGGTATTTTGATTCGGATAAATTAGATAAAATTTTATATAATCTTTTATCTAATGCTTCGAAATATAATAATGAGGGTGGATATGTTCAGGTAAATCTTAATTATGATACAGATAAAGAGTTTGTTGTTTTGGTTATTAGGGATAATGGGAAGGGTATTGCTCCGGATAAAATGAAAACATTATTCAAACGTTTTTATGAAGGAGATTATCGTCGTTTCAATACGATTGGCACTGGGATTGGCCTTTCACTAACAAAAGATTTGGTAGAGCTGCATCAAGGTACAATTTCTGTAGAAAGTGAAATAAATAAAGGGACTTCTTTTTGTGTTAGAATTCCTATTGATCGTTCATTTTACAAGGAAGATGAGATTGATGACAATATGATGGTGATTCCTGAAGAAACAATATCTAGTCTGCAGGCATCTGCCTCAGAATCAGGAAAATATTTGGAGACAAAAATTCACTCTTTATTGGTTATTGAAGATAATGAGGACCTGTTGCAATTAATGGTACAACTTTTAAGTAGAGAATATAATATCTACACAGCCCAAAATGGGAAAGAGGGCATTGTGGTCATAGAGAATGAAGATATTGACTTAGTGGTTTCCGATATTATGATGCCCGAAATGAATGGTATTGAGTTTTGTAAATATGTAAAAAATAATTTTGAGACGTGCCATATTCCGCTTATTTTGCTTACAGCTAAAAATAAAGAAGAAGATCGCATTGAAGCTTATGACTCGGGCGCCGATGGATTTATAAGTAAACCTTTTAAGTTAACAGTACTTCATGCAAAAATTAAAAATTTGCTGAAAAGTAAAGAACGTATGGCAAAAGATTTCAAAAAACAATTGGTATTTGAAGTAAAGGAACTTAATTATACCAGCATTGACGAAGCTTTCTTGCAGCGAGCTATTGACTGTGTTCATAGACATTTGGGTGATTCAGAATTTGATCAGCAACAATTTATTGATGAGATGGATTCGAGTAAATCTACTCTATATAAAAAATTAAAATCACTTACTGGACTAAACACTTCAGCTTTTATCCGTAATATTCGTTTAAAAGCAGCTTGTAAAATTGCAGAAGAAAAGCAACACATTCGTATTTCTGAACTGGCTTATGCTGTGGGCTTTAATGACCCCAAATATTTTAGTTCTTGTTTCAAAAAAGAATTTGGAATGTTGCCCAGCGAATATATTGAAAAGTATATGCCGGAATCTTCTATATTAGAAGGATAGCTCACTAAAGACTGTCTATCTAATAAGCTTATGTTGGCGTTGATTTTTGAATTAATCATATCTTATAATAGAAAAGTGTTTGCAAAGTTGTGTGAAGTAGGTTGTATTTCTGCTCAAGACGCCCATCTTGTTAGGATTTTAATATCTCCGATAGTATTTTCAGCTATAAGACTTGCATGGGATGATGACTTTGATCTTGCAGGGAACCTCAGATAGTAAAAGTTGAACTATGAATCTGGACCTGTTAAAAATGAAGAATAACGATGGTTCCAGTTGAATAATGCCAATTATTCTGCTTTATGTATTCCTCCAAAAGGTTTTCATTTCTGGTTATATGTTGGCAAATGCAGTACAGCGTGACAAATACCGAATGGGTTGCTAAATGGAATACTACAGTAAGCCGCTTATTCATTTTATTTTCAAAACAATTAATCACTATGAATTTAATTCTTTTCATAGACCACAATACTTTTTGTAAAATATTGCGTAAGAAGGAAATGGAGATATCTTCACAAACTATTTTTCCAATTGTAGATTGACTATCTGCTGATTTATAAGAAAAAGTTTCAAATGAGGGTGAATTTCTATATATGCCATGTCAAATTATGATTCAAAATAGACTAAAAAAGAGTTTGTCGTCTTTTTTAGTCTATTTTTAGATATTATATACTTAATCAAATGATATATTTGCTTTTGTTAATCATTAAATATATTATAAATAAAAAACTAAAATTATGAAATAATGATTCACCTCAATCTGAAAGTTTGCTGAGCAGGATTCTTTATGTTTGCACATTTTGTTTGTTAAAGCAATCTTTATTTAACCTTTTGATTTTATTCATCTAATTTAAAAAACATGGTAATATCTATTTTCTTTCAACAAAATTGGACAAGGGCACTGTTAGTGATGTTATTGTATGTGTTTTTCGGTAGCCAATTAGTCAGATCCGAAAATTTGCAGCAGAAAATTAAAGTTTCCGGAACAGTTGTCGACCAGCAAGGAGAGGCCATTATAGGTGCTAATGTGACTGAAAAAGGTACCACAAATGGAACAATTACCGATATTAGTGGCAAATTTGAACTGAGCGCGAAATGGAAGTCTGTACTTAAGATTTCCTACATTGGTTATGTAAGTAAGGAAATAACAGTGGAAAACGAGCAACATTTAAATGTTGTTTTAGAAGAAAACGCTAAGGCTCTTGATGAAGTTGTAGTCGTAGGTTTCGGTACACAAAAGAAAGTAAACTTGACGGGATCTGTGGGAATGGTCGATTCAAAGGCATTGGCTTCTCGTCCGGTTGTTAATGTAACGCAAGCTTTGCAAGGTTTGGTACCAGGATTGCAGATTACATCCAATAGTGGTAGCTTGGATAAAACTTCCAGTATAAATATCCGTGGTACGGGTACTATTGGTCAAGGCTCAAGCGGTAGTCCATTGATTTTGATTGATGGTATGGAAGGTGATATCAATTCTATCAATCCACAGGATATTGAGAACATCTCTGTATTAAAAGATGCGGCTGCTTCTTCTATCTACGGTTCTCGTGCACCATTTGGTGTTATCTTAATTACAACGAAGATGGGTAAGGCAGGTAAGCCCGTTATTAATTACAATAATAGTTTTCGTTGGGGAGGTCCGATAAGAAAACCGGAAACAATGGATTCCTATACGTTTGCCACCTATTTTAATGATGCTTCTACAAATTCAGGTTGGGGTGTTCATTTCGATGATGAACATTTGCAGCGTATTAAAGATTATCAGTCAGGAAAGCTCACCTCTTCTATTCCTGCTAATGGAAAGTATTGGGCGGATGGTTACGCTGAAGGTAACGCTAATACAAATTGGTATGATGTTATCTATAAAGATTGGTCCTTTTCTCAAGAACATAACTTCAGTGCGACTGGTGGTTCTGAAAAGATTAACTACTATGCCTCTTTTAACTATCTGGATCAAGGTGGTTTGTTGAAATTTGGAGAAGAAGGTTTGAATCGTTTTAATGCTACGAGTAAAATCAGTGCCCAACTTGCAAGTTGGGCGAGGCTGAATTATACCATGCGCTTTACCAGAGAAGATTACGTGCGTCCTTCTTCATTGGACAATGGCTTGTATAGTGATCTTGCACGTCAAGGATGGCCAACACTTCCGCTTTATGACCCTAATGGCTACTATTATTCATCGCCTTCTCCGGCATTGGGACTGGCAACAGGTGGTAGCGATCGTACGCAGACTGATAATACTTATCATCAGGCCGCCTTAATTTTGGAACCTATTAAGAACTGGGTTACTCATGTGGAATTTAACTATCGTATTAAGTCGGCAAATCGCCATTGGGATAAACTTACGACATATAATCATGATGTTAGTGGCACTGCGTACGCATATAGTGCGAGCTCGAATGTGCATGAAGACTATGCAAAGGAAAATTACATGAACTTGAATGCCTACACAGAATATAGTCATTCGTTAAATGATGCACACAATTTTAAGGCTATGGTCGGTTTTCAGGCGGAAGAAATGAAACAAACTAAGTTTGGATTGCAACGCGATGGCATTCTTGTTCCTGATTTGCCTGAAGTAGACCTTACAACAGGATTGGGTTCTGATGGAATAGCTATTGTTCCTTCAGTCAATGGTGAGAGAAATTCATGGAGTACGGCAGGTTTCTTCGGACGTCTGAACTATGATTACAAAGGACGTTATCTGGCCGAAGTGAACCTTCGTTATGACGGAACTTCACGTTTTCGCAAAGATCAGCGCTGGAAAACCTTTCCTTCATACTCTTTGGGTTGGAATATAGCCAGAGAAAGTTTTTGGGAACCGTTGGAACCTATTGTTAATACATTGAAATTACGTGGTTCTTACGGAGAATTGGGGAATCAAAATACAACGAACTGGTATCAGACTTACCAGGTAATAACTACAACTATGAGTAATGGTACCTGGTTGCAAGGTGGAGTGAAACCTAATACAGCTTCTTCTCCTGCACTCGTCAGTTCACTTTTGGGTTGGGAAACCATTCGCACTTGGAACGGTGCTCTGGATTGGGGATTGTTAAACAACAGACTTACAGGTTCGTTTGACTATTATATCCGTTATACAGATAATATGGTAGGTAAGGCTCCCGAACTTCCGCTTGTTCTAGGTACTACTGTGCCGGTAACGAACAATACCGACTTAAAAACTTATGGTTTTGAATTAGAATTAGCTTGGAATGATCGCTTGAAGAATGGATTAGGTTATGGCATTAAACTTATGTTATCCGATGCACAGACTAAAATTACCCGCTATCCGAATAACCCGACCAATTCATTAGATTCTTATCGTGCCGGTGCTGTAACCGGAGAAATATGGGGATATGAAACAATAGGTATTGCCAAAACACAGGCAGAAATGGATGCTCACCTAGCAACGCTCACTAATGGTGGGCAAGATGCATTAGGCACTCAGTGGACAGCCGGTGATATTATGTATAAGGACTTGAATGGAGATGGTAAAATCTCTAAAGGTTCGAATACATCCACTGATCATGGAGATTTAAAAGTTATTGGTAATAGCACCCCTCGTTATCAGTTTGGTATTGACTTATCTGCCGATTGGAAAGGATTTGATTTCCGAGCCTTCTTCCAAGGCGTGATGAAATGTGATTACTGGCAGGGAAGTCCCTATTTCTGGGGTGTTGTAAACGATAAGTGGTGGTCGACCGGATTAAAGCAGCATGTTGACTATTTCCGTGCAGAAGCATCCAATGATTTGCCGGCTAATCTGAATGCCTATTATCCGCGTCCTTTATTTAGTACTGATAAAAATCAACAGACGCAATCACGCTATTTGCAGGATGCCTCTTACATTCGTTTGAAAAATATCCAGATAGGATATACATTGCCGGAATCTTTGACTTCAAAGATTAAAATACAAAAACTTCGTATCTTTGTTTCCGGCGAAAACCTTTGGACGGGAACCAGTATGGCTAAGATGTTTGATCCTGAAACCGTTGGTGGTGGCGATGATGATTCTAGTGCTTATTCAAAAGCATATAATAATGGTAATGCTTATCCATTATCAAAGACAGTGTCCTTTGGTTTAAGTTTAACTTTTTAATCTTTGAAATATATATGAATACTAAAAATATATTGAAACAATTGGCTATTGTAACCCTTACAAGTTCTTTGTTTGCTTGTAATGATTTCTTGGACAAGGAGCCGTTGACAGAAATATCTCCTGAATATTACCTGAATGAAGAATCGCAGTTGACAGCTTATGCTGATGGTCTGTATACAGATATCCTTCCTTCACATGTAAAAAACTATACCTACGGAACATTTGGAGATGACGATAATACCGATAATCAGGCTGGTATGTCGTATGATAATAAATATTGCCCGGGACAGTGGAAGGTGCCTCAAAGCGAAAGTGATAATTGGAAATTTGAACAAATTTATAAATGTAACTACTTTATTGCGACTGTTACGCCTAAGTATGAAGCTGGAGCAATCACCGGTTCAATAGATAATATAAAACATTATATCGGTGAGGTTTATTTCCTGCGTGCTTATGAATACTTTAAACGCTACCAGATGTTCGGTGACTTTCCGATAATCAAGGAACCTCTTCCTGATGAAATCGGAGCTTTGACAGAAGCCAGCAAACGTATGCCACGTAGTGAGGTTGCACGTTTTATTCTGTCTGATCTGGACACAGCCATTGATTTGATGGCAACGACCCCGGATAGCAAACATACCCGTATATCGAAGGAAACTGCCCTTTTATTGAAATCCCGCGTAGCTTTGTTTGAAGGAACGTGGCTGAAGAATTTCAAGGGTACGGCTTTTGTTCCGAATGGTGAAGGCTGGCCGGGAAAGGACAAAGACTATAATGCCAGTTATTCTTTCCTAAGTGGAAGTATTGACGATGAAATAAGCTTTTTCCTTACTGAATCAATGAATGCAGCTAAACAGATTGCAGATGTCGCAGTTAGTCAACTGGTTGATAATACAGGATTAGTTCAACAGGATGCTGCGGCCCCTGTAAATCCATATATGAATATGTTTGGAGATGTGGATTTGTCCGGTTATAAGGAAGTACTTCTCTGGCGTCAGTATAGTAAAGGATTAGGCGTAACTCACAATGTTGTGGTAGCAGCTCAGTGGGGAGATCAAGGCGTTGGCCTTACCCGTGGCATGGTAGAAGGTTTCCTGATGGCTAATGGTTTACCTATTTATGCTAATAATAGTGGTTACCAAGGTGATAACACTATTGCCAATGTACGTAAAGACAGAGATTCTCGTCTGAATATTTTCCTTAAAGAACCGGGGCAGAAGAATATTCTTTTTGAATCGGCCGACGGAGACCATGCAGTGCCTGTAGAGCCAGTTCCTGATATTACAAATGGTAATGCTGATAAAGGTTATTCTACCGGATATGCTTTACGTAAAGGTGGTTCATTTTATCAGAATCAATGTGTTAACGGTAGTAATTATACGGGATCTATTACTTTCCGTGCCGCTGAAGCATTGTTGAATTATATGGAAGCTTCTTATGAGAAAACAGGAACTTTGGATGCTGATGCAAGACGTTACTGGACAGCTTTGCGCACTCGTTCTCATGTAGATACTGATTTTGAAAAGACCATTGCGGCTACGGATATGGCTAAAGAAGCTAAAAATGACTGGGGTGCCTATACCGGCGGCCAATTGGTAAATCCGACATTATACAATATTCGTCGTGAACGTCGTTGTGAATTGATGGCTGAAGGACTTCGTTTTATGGATTTGTGTCGGTGGAGAGCAATGGATCAGATGATAGCCACTCCTTATCATATAGAAGGCATCCATCTTTGGAATACTCCAATGGAAACATGGTATACTAACTTGAAAGCTGATGGTAGTGATGATGCAAATGTATCATCCAATAGTCGTAGTGAGTATATACGTCCTTACGAGAAAAATACAAAGTCAAATGTTTTTGATGGATACAAATGGGTTATGGCACATTATTTGAAACCTATAATGATTCAACAGTTCCTTATTACAGCATCTGATGGAGTAACAATTTCGACTTCTCCGATTTATCAGAATCCGGGATGGCCTACTATAGCAGATCAGGGTCCAACAGAATAGGTCTCTCTATAATAGATTTATCTAAGGAATGTTTCTGTTCTCGTAGCTATTATTGAGTAAAGGGCTGCTTGAAATAGCAGCCTTTTTATTTAACTAACTTGCTTTTAGAGTAATTCTTAATATTTTCTATTACACAAGTTCATACTGGTTGAATTTTAGATTAATTAAGTCTGTAAAAACATATACAGACTTGTATGAAGCATAATTAGACCTTATTTATTTTGTCATCCTTTATATTTGGATCATCGAAACTTTAAATAGAATAAGATGAAAAAGAAACTATCGCTTCTAATCTCCTTTGCATTGTCTGGTTATCTTTTTGCTCAGGAAGCGGATCCATACCGACCGGACTCCAATGTTCCTTACAGTATTCCCGGTTATAAACTAACATGGAGCGATGAATTTAATCTCACAGGGAAACCTGAGAGTAAAAGTTGGAGATATGAATCTGGATTTGTTAGGAATGAGGAATTACAATGGTATCAATCAGACAACGCCAATTGTTCTGATGGAACACTTAGAATAGAAGGAAGGCGTGAAAGTATTTCAAATCCAAACTATGTTAAAGGAAGTTTTGATTGGAAAAAGAATCGGGAATATGCCAGTTATTCAGCTGCAAGTGTCACTACCGAAGGTTTTCATTCATGGTTGTATGGCCGTTTTGAAGTTCGTGCTAAAATACCTGCTGTTAAAGGTTCCTGGCCGGCAATTTGGACATTAGGTGTAAATAAAGAGTGGCCTTCTAACGGAGAAGTTGATTTAATGGAATTTTATCGTATTAATAATGTCCCATCTATTTTGGCGAATGCAGCGTGGGGTACAAACATCAAAGGAGTCGCTAAATGGGATGGTTCCAATAAGCCGCTTACTCACTTTACCATGGTTGATTCTGATTGGGCGAATAAATTTCATATTTGGCGTATGGACTGGGACAAAGACTTTATCCGTCTGTATCTTGATGATGAATTATTAAATGAGATTGATCTTTCCCAGACTATTAATCCTGACGGATTCAATCCTTTTCATCAGCCACAATATTTTTTATTAAACCTGGCGTTAGGTGGGAATGGAGGAGATCCATCGCAAACCGTTTTTCCAATTGAATATGAGATTGATTATGTGCGTATTTATCAGAAGGAGGTGAAAGCACATGGATAAAAATACATGGAGAAATTATTAGTCCATAAAAGAAATTAATGTAGATATTACTCTTCTGTTATGCAAAATATTTTTATTAAACAGAACATATAAAGGATACCTTTTAAAAATTTCTTTTAAATGTTTTTGTGTAAAACCGAAAGTTAAACCTTTAAATTTTTATTATGTGTTTAGTCACATATATAACACATTAAGCTATGAGAATATTTTTACACTGTTTATTGTTACTATTTTTGATGCTTGTTTCTTGTACAAATCAAGTTCCTGAAGTATTTACTCCGGTGAATAAAGCAGCAAAGATATATCCTGATTATCATTCAATCACTATCCCGTACAATATCGCGCCTCTTAATTTTAGGATAAATGAGGATGCGGATGATTATATCACCAAAATATATTCTTTTAAAGAAAAAGGGATGATTATTAAAGGAAAAATAATCCAGATTGAAATCAAAGAATGGAAAAAATTACTAGACGAAAACAAGGGTCAAACTTTATATATTGATATATATATAAGGAAGGCAAAGGTGTGGTACAAATTTCTCCCCATGAAAAATTTTATTGCTTCGGAACCGATCGATGGCTTTATTTCTTACCGATTAATTGAACCTTCTTATGTGACTTATGAAGTTATGTCCATCAATCAACGGAACCTTACTAATTTTGATGAACGGGAAATATATAATAATTTCAGCTTGTCATCAGGAGATAAAGGTCAATGTATCAATTGCCATTCATTCCAAAACTATAGAACAAGCAACATGCAAATGCACGTAAGGGAACGCTTGGGAGGAACGGTGATTGTTAACGATGGCAAGATGGAAAAAGTCAATCTGAAAACAGACTCAACGGTATCTGCCGGGGTATACCCGTCTTGGCATCCAACAGAAAAATTAATAGCTTACTCTGTTAATTCCATCGGTCAGGATTTTCACACCAAAAGTAATGAAAAGGTAGAAGTTTTAGATAGTGAATCTCAATTGATTTTATATGATATTGTGAAAAACGAGGTCAGTTATATTGCCAAAGATAAAAGTAGTATGCAAACATTTCCATATTGGAGTCCTGATGGTAAGTCCCTATATTTTGCGTCTTCTTCTTATAAGCCGAAGGAGAAAGGTGATCGCGGTTATACAGATATCGCTCTGAATTACAAGGCAATAAAATATGATATTCTTCGAATTCCATTTGATATTAAAACACATCGTTTTGGGAAACAAGAGACCGTATTCAATGCCTCGGCGATTGGTAAAAGCGCCACATTTCCCAGAGTCTCTCCCGATGGAAAATATCTGTTATTTACGATGGGAGATTATGGTAACTTTCATATATGGCACAAAAGCAGTGATCTCTATCTGATGAATCTGCAAAGTGGCGATGTTCGGAATTTGAAAGAGCTAAATAGTGCCGATGTGGAAAGTTATCATTCCTGGTCGTCAAACGGCAGATGGATTATTTTCAGCACGCGTAGAGATGACGGATCATATACCCGGTTATACATTGCTTACTTTGACAAGAAAGGCCAAGCTCATAAACCTTTTATTTTGCCACAAAAGAATCCCGACTTTTATAAGCAATTCTTCAAGTCATATAATATTCCTGAGTTTACGATAGAACCTGTGCGATTGACCTCTATGGATTTCTTAAACACAATTAAAGAAAATCCCAAGATTGCTAAGTTTGTTAAATGAATGAACAAGAGTGAGAACTAACAATATAAATTAATTATTAAAAAAAACGTATTATGAAAAAAATTACGCTTATTGTCATGCTTCTTTTTGTAAGTATGATTTCTCTTCAAGCACAAGAGAATCTTATAGTGAACGGTGATTTTGAAAACAATGATTTCGCCATATTTAAGTATGAATCAGTAGACACCTGCGTTGTTTTACTAGCAGGATGGGACTCTATTGCACCATTAAGAGCAGGAGATTTTAACAACGTGGGTTTGAATATGTACAATGTTCGTGGGGTCATGGGTTATTATAATCCTGTAGAGAATGGAAACTATCATTATTTCCGCCTTCAGAGATATGAATGGGAGGGTTGGGCAGATGGAGGAATTCAGCAAACGGTTGACGTGGCGCCTTCCACAACCTACACTCTTTCGTTTTTGTACCGACTATCTTCACATGCTGAAAATAATACACTGGTTCCTGCCTGGTATTCGATTCAGGAAGACAGCAACGATCCGGTTCAAAAAGCATTATACAACAATATGGATGATAATTGGTATCCAAAAACCAAAACATTCACCACTAGTGCAACTGCCAAGCAAGTTAAGGTCATGCTGGGTGTCACAGGTGGAAAGATTTACAGTTGGGGAGGGAATATTAATTTATATGCCGATTTTGATAATGTGAGTTTGGTTTCAGGGACTGTTTCTTCCATTAAAGATCTGGCTGCTGCTGGTAATCAAATCAAGGCGTATGTTCATGGTTCGGAATTAAACCTCTCCGGCCTGGACGTAGATGAAGTTGTATCTATATATAATGTGATAGGTAAATTGGTTACTTCTTTTAATCCTTCATCAGAATCTGCGACGGTAACCTTGCCCAACAAAGGAGTCTATATTGTTAAAAATGGATTACAAAGGACGCTTAAAGTGATTATTGAATAAGAAGGCTAACACAGAATAGTGAAAAAATAGCAACTAATTATAAATTGCTGGTTTTTCACTATTGATTTAATAATGTTCCCTAAATCTAATTTAATGTTATGAGATTAAAAAATGTTTTTCTTCCATTCTTTTTATTGTTCTTTTTTTCTTCTTTTTCTGAAATTTTAGCTAAGAATGTAGAGACGAAGGATTATTTAGAAAATGAGAATCAAATTCTTAATGAAGCGATAGATTTGCATTTAACCAATGCTGTTGCGCCATTAAATAATAGTACGGTGACTCTATCTTCAGAAGAAGCTTGGCTTTTCTTTGACAATATGAAGCCTTCCGTTGTATTGTCTAATTATAGTAGCAAAATATTTATTAATGGCGCGGCGTTGAATGTCAATGTTAATGCCAGAGTAAGCGTTTATATGAATGGAACCATAATTATTCCGCATTCTTCAACGTTTAAGCCGCTTCAGGTATATTCTGAAAATAATTTTGCCGGAAATTCAGCAAATTATGCATTGGATTATTATTATACGAATGCGCCGGGCCAGTATGTTCCGGACAGCCTGGTCCTTCCACTCGGCATTGAAGATAATTCCATTCGCTCCATTAAACTGAAAAAGGGTTATATGGCCACTTTGGCCAACAATCCCGATGGAACAGGATATAGCAGGATATTTATAGCAGATACTGCTGATATAAATCTTTCTCAATTACCTGACTTATTAGATAAGAAGATCTCCTTTATACGAATATTCCGATGGGATTGGGTATCCAAAAAAGGATGGTGTGGAACCACGGATGTTGAGGCTCAGGCTGATCAGGTAGATTGCACTTGGTTCTATTCTTGGGGGGCAGGAAATAAATCCACGAACAACCTCGAATATTGTCCTGAAAAATGGGGACCTGATTGGCCTGGGTGGGACGAGATCACAGCTAAAACAGGTGTAGCCCATCTATTGGGGTACAATGAACCGGACCATTCCGAGCAATCGAACGCATCTGTGGATAAGGCCGTTGCGGATTGGCCTAAAGCTCTTCAGACCGGTTTAAGGTTGGGATCACCGGCTACTACTGACTTTAATTGGCTCTATCAGTTTATGGATGAGTGTAAGGCAAAGAATTATCGTGTGGATTATGTGGCTATACATGGATATTGGGGAGGGAAGTCTCCACAGAACTGGTATAATGATTTGCGTACCATACATGAGAAAACAGGAAGACCCATCTGGTTGACGGAATGGAACAATGGCGCAAACTGGACTAATGAATCTTGGCCATCAAGTTCAGCGGATCAGTTTCAAAAGCAATTAAGCGATTTGAAAGCGATTTTGAATGTGTTGGACACTGCGAAATTCGTGGAACGGTATTCCATCTATAATTGGGTGGAGGATAAACGGGCAATGATCTTGAATTGGTCTTCAACCACCTTGAAAGGAGATTTGACACCTGCCGGAGCGTATTACAAAAGTGATAAATCAGAATTAGCTTTTGATGCCCGCAACGAAGTTATCCCTTCCTGGAAAATCTATGATACCCCGGTGCTTTCTTATGACTATGCTAAAGAAAATAACCAAATTCATTTGTCATGGACGGATTATAACGATGAAATGATCTCAAGTTATATTATTGAACGTTCGAGAGACAATGAGGTATACAATGAGATTAACCGTCTTGAGGTTCCCTATTTAAAAGAATATTCAGATCCTTTATTGGATACGACAACCGTGGGCTCTGTATATTATAGAATCAAGTCGGTGGGTTATGATGGCACGATTAAAGCATCCAATGTGGTTAAATATGAATATTTGAAGAATGAAAAGGAGGTGACGATCGGTGAATTGAGTGTCCCTACCAATGATTGGTCACTATATGCTTTTAATAAAGCGTACATGAATACTCCAGTGGTTGTTTTCGGAACTCCTACCTATAATAATAAGGTTACAATGAGTCATCGGGCCAACGATCTGGACAAGAGTTCATTCGAATTTAAGTTGGATACTTGGGTATACTTGGCGGACCCGGTTTTCACCACTAACGATAGCATTGCATACATAGCATTGGCACCTGGAACGTATGATTTGAATGGGGTAACAGCCAAGGCGGGGAATGCCTCAGGGATTACCAGCAATTGGACTAAAGTTTCTTTTGATTCCCCCTTCAGCCAAGTTCCGGTGGTTTTTGGTACGCAAGTAACCAACAACAGCGCTCCCACTACCTCAGTAAGAGTAAGAAATGTCACCACCGATGGTTTCGAGGTTAAGTTGCAGTATGAAGAAGCCGTTACCCCGGGTAATGTCGGAGAAAGTGTTTGTTATATCGCCATGACACCAGGCACGGGTTCTTATGATGGCAAAAAAATCCAAGTAGGTCGCACGGCCGATTTGGTTGTTGGAAATTATTTTTCCGCTAATAGGATAGAATTCGGTGGAAGTTATATTGAGCCGGCGTTTTTCGGATTTATGCAAACGGAAAGTGATGGAATCGCATCGACACTGAGAATCAAAAAGAGGGGGGCAACTTTTGCTGAAGTCTTTAAAGATCGGGAAATATCGAAATCAACGAAAGCCGTCTCTAAAGAAACGGTTGGTTGGTTTGTGGCGGAAACAGGAAGTTCAGCAACTGCTATTCAGGACATTCAAGATGAGAAAATTGAAATTATTTTCGATCCTGCGACGGATAGAATTTGCTTAGCTGGTTCAAAAATCATTTCAAAGGCGGAGGTTTATTCTTTATTGGGTAAAAAGCTGATATCAAAAAAAACCGTTTATGACCTGGATGTAAGCATGTTAAGTCCGGGTGTGTACATTCTGAGTATCAACGGGACAAAGAATATGAAATTTGTAAAAAAGTAGAGAATTTAAGAATAGCGGTTAAGTATTTTATCATATAACCATTTGTTAATTTACATTTATTAATTTAATTTTTTAAAATCATGAGAAAACGTTATTTCATTGTTGCTTTTCTTGCATTATTAATCATAATACAAGGGAAGATTTACGGAACTAATGTAACCGGGAATGACACGTCCGGTCCTTCAAAATCCGGGATTCTGGTCACGGCGATATCTGGTCAGTTAAACAGTGGCAATGCAAAAGCATCTGCCAAGGCTTCAACTGGCGTGGATGCGTCTGCATTGATGGACTTGGTTATTAATGGTACGGATCAATCGGCCACCTTTACGGTGAATGCCCAGAATCTTCTGTCCGATCAGCCGATCAGCCTCACTGCTCCTGCCGGTTTCACCGTTACCCCGGCTACGCTTCCTTACAATGCGCAGAACGCGGTAGTAACCGTGAAACTTAACAGTACGCTGAGT
>JAATGU010000159.1 GCA_015654535.1 Bacteroidales bacterium | reverse complement strand
AATTCGCATTACAAACATAGGAACTAAATAATTTGCCATTTGCCAGTCTACAGGTAATAATTAACTACGAAGAATACAATTGCGAAAAAAAAATAGCTGCAATACACATTAACTAAACACAACGATATTACCATTTATGATTTCTAAAATAAACGATTTGTAGAAATGACAGTTGCGTTTTTTTATTCACATAGGAATGGTTTTATGTAGTCAGCCCTTAAAAAGCATTTATATTACTATTGATCACTAATATAAATGCTTTTTAAGGGCTGACTATTTAGCATTAGCTACAATACGAATTACATAGGGAATGCTCCGAAGAAATTCTGTTGAATTATTTTTATCCGTGTTTACATTTATATTCGTAAAGTAAAGAGATGATTTTATTTTTATAAGCTTGTCAGAGTCATTAATTTAGCGCATACTTAGCTCTTTCAATAGGTTTATTATTGATCTTTTTAATATATTGTAGAAAATTCTTTATCAGTCAGCTCAAACAGAAACTTTCTTCTGCCATTATATTATCAGCGAAAAATCAAATCTGGGAAAACTGTTTGGTATTCCGATTTTAAATTTGTACAATAGATAATTCTCGCTGTCTATGCTTAATGCATTATTTTTTAATTAGAAAATTGTTGAACCACTTCGTGACGAAGGATATTTCCTTTGAAATTTGCCAAATCTTTGTTGATTTGTTTGTGTATATCAAATATTTTATCGAACATTGTCTTCAAATTGTGCATGCTGAGTTTATGCTTTAATTGCTTAGATGATATTAAAATACAAAATATTAATAATATGCAGCACTTTTTAAGCGTCGATATTCTTTGTTCTTAATTCCTCCAACGGGTCTGATATACTATTTTTTTGACTTAAACAAATTTTGCTGAATGAAAACTAAAAAGAAAAATACTGCGATTGAATTTCTTGATGTAATAATTTTTGTCTTATCAATTTATGTTTTGATAGCTTTGTCAATTGATACCTTCTTTAAGTTGCCAGATGAGGTATCTCGACTTTTAGAACTTATTGACAATGGAATTTGTGTTGTTTTTCTATATGACTTTTGTTATCGTTTTTATAAAGCTCCATCTAAATTAAGCTTTATGAAATTTGGATGGATTGATCTTCTATCAAGTATTCCCACATGCAAATTTCTGCGATACGGAAGATTAGTGCGATTATTTAGAGTGCTAAGGGTTTTAAGAGCATTCAGATCTATTCGCTATATTACAACTCATTTATTCAAATCAAGAATGCAAGGGACTTTTGCTTCTGTAGCCCTAATTGCCGGACTAACTGTTATTTTTGGATCTATTTCTATTTTACAGGTGGAAAGAGACCCTTCCGCTAATATAAGAACAGCAGAAGATGCAATATGGTGGGCCTTCACTACTGTAACTACTGTTGGCTATGGAGACAAATATCCAATTACAGCAGATGGAAGATTAATTGCTGCTTGTTTGATGGTCTCCGGAGTTGGTTTGTTTGGTACATTTACCGGATATATTGCTTCTTGGTTTATGGGAGATGATAAAAAAAATTCTAAAAGAGCTGAAGATATGACGGCTAAAATTGAAACGCTATTTGAATTAAAACAAAAAGGAGCTTTGACAGAAGAAGAATACGAACAACTAAAGCATAAATTATTGGATTCATGGAAATCTAATCCTACAGACAAAGCGGTGCATCTGTTAGATGAAAATGGTAGAAGTCTTTCTTGAAAGCTTTTGCTTCGCATATTATGTTGTAAGTTAAGCTTTATCAGACCCGATCCAGGTAGCCTTATGCCAAATGGATTCGAGCGGACCTTGGCGGTGACTTTTCATCCACCATGAGCTGAATAATCCCTGTAAAATGCCTAAAGTGATGCCGATCAATAAACTATAAGTTGCACCGGTATATTGATATAACCCCAGACCAAAACCGTAATAGATAAATGAACCCATCATAGATTGGATAATGTAGTTAGACAAACTCATACGGCCAATGGGAGAAAAAACATTGAGGGCCCTATAAAAGGATTGGGTCTGGAAAAGCAACACAAAGCCGGATACCAGTACCAGCATAAAAGCGAAATTTGTCCATGAGGTTACAATAGTAAGCAATGGTCTGCGTATGGCCTCGCTATTAAACCAAGTTCCTGCACCGTCTTTAATGATATATAGCGGTACAAAAGCAATAGCCGCATACACTATAACCTTTACCCAAAACTTTTTGTTTTCGGGAGATACTTTGAACAAATACTTGCGTCCGGCAAGCATGCCAAGCATGAATAGCGAAAGCGTTTGAAATACTCGTCCGTTTTCCCATGACCAATAAAAAACAGCGATTCTTCCATTCGTTAAATTCCCTGTCAATGTATTAATTAATGAATCTTTAGGAATGTAATCACCCATTTTCCCAAAGAAAGCCCATGAAGTGGGATTGTGCATTTCCGTTGTAGGATTAAGAACGCCTAAAACGAGATTTATCCATTCGTAAGGCTGAAACATTAAGAAAAGCGCAATACCCAAAACCATTTTATTACTAAGCTTGGCAACCGGAATTAAACCAAATCCGATAATAGCATAAATAGTAAGAATATCTCCTTGATAGAAAGCTGAATTAAAGATTCCGAAGCATAGTAAAAGAAGTAACCTCCACGCAAATCTGGCTCTAAAATCCTTGCCAATCTTTTCTTGATTATTCGATTGAATAAAGAACGTTAATCCGAAAAGCAAAGCAAAAATAGCATATGATTTCCCTGAAAAAATGAAAAACAGAGAATCCCAGACCCCTTTATCGAATGACTTCAACCAAGTAGGAAAATTAGCAGGCAGAAAATAAAAGTCGAAATGTTCAAGATTATGAAGAAGCATAATCGAAATAATAGCAAATCCTCTTAAGGCATCAACTACATAAAGGCGTGAAGAATTTTGATTCATTACTAGGCAGATTTTTATTGGTAACTTTTTCAAATGCCAAAGATAATATACCTTTCGAATAATCACATCACTATTCAAAAAAAATAATTGATAACATTTACTTCACATTTTATGTTGTATCTTTGCACTTTCTACAAAAGATACAATAAGAAAAAGATGGTTTCAATAGAAGGTTTAAAAGTAGAATTCAATGCTACGGCGCTTTTCAATGACGTTACGTATGTGATTAATAAGAAAGACCGCATTGCATTGGTTGGAAAAAACGGGGCGGGTAAATCAACAATGCTAAAGATATTGGCGGGTCTTCAGCTTCCCACGGCGGGCAGAGTTTCTGTACCCAAGGATGTGACCATTGGCTACCTTCCTCAGGTGATGATTCTAAGTGATAAGCACACGGTGATGGAGGAAGCCGAACAGGCGTTTGAACATATTTTTGAACTTCAGGCAAACATTGAACGGATGAATCAGGAGCTGGCAGACAGAACTGATTATGAATCGGAGGGTTATCACAAGCTGATTGACCGCTTTACTCACGATAATGAACGTTTCGTGATGATGGGCGGAACCAACTTTTATGCAGAGATTGAACGTACATTGGTAGGACTCGGTTTTAGTCGGGAAGATTTCTCACGACCCACTTCGGAATTTAGCGGTGGATGGCGTATGCGTATTGAATTGGCCAAGTTGTTGCTTCGGAAACCGGATGTGTTGTTACTCGATGAACCTACCAATCACCTTGATATTGAGAGCATTCAATGGCTGGAAAATTTTCTTTCCAATCATTGTAACGCTGTGGTGTTGGTATCTCACGACCGGGCTTTTATAGATGCGGTGACCACTCGTACTATTGAAATCAGTTGCGGAAAAATATACGATTATAAGGTTTCGTACTCTCGCTTTGTGGAACTTCGGAAAGAGCGAAGAGAACAGCAATTGCGCGCCTATGAAAATCAACAAAAACAGATACAGGAAACGGAGGATTTTGTGGAACGCTTCCGTTATAAGGCCACTAAAGCGGTGCAGGTTCAGAGCCGTATAAAACAATTGGACAAGATAGAACGTCTCGAAGTGGATGATGAAGATAATGCTTCGTTGAGGCTCAAATTCCCGCCTGCCTCTCGCTCGGGGAATTATCCTGTTATTGCGGAAGATTTAAAGAAAGCGTATGGTGATCATGTGATCTTTCACGATGTGAACCTAACGATTAGCCGAGGAGAAAAAGTCGCTTTTGTAGGAAAGAATGGCGAAGGAAAATCCACGTTGGTAAAGTGCATCATGGAAGAAATTGATTACGAAGGAAAATTAACCATCGGCCATAACGTGAAAATTGGCTATTTTGCCCAGAATCAAGCTCAAATGCTGGACGAGAATCTCACTGTCTTTGATACAATAGACTACGTGGCACAAGGAGATATCCGCTCTAAGATTCGTGATATATTAGGTGCTTTTATGTTTGGTGGGGAAGCTTCCGATAAAAAGGTTAAGGTCCTTTCCGGTGGAGAACGTACTCGGTTGTCAATGATCAAATTGTTGCTCGAACCAGTCAACCTACTCATTCTTGATGAACCGACTAATCATCTTGATATGCGTTCCAAGGATGTGCTCAAGGATGCGATTAATGAGTTCGATGGCACGGTGATTATCGTTTCTCACGATCGTGAATTTCTCGATGGTTTAGCTACCAAGATTTATGAGTTTGGTGGTGGGGCGGTAAAAGAGCATTTATGTGGTATCTATGAGTTTCTGCAAAAGAAGAAGATGGATAGTTTGAATGAATTGCAACGTAAACCGGAACTTTCTCTTTCTCCTACAGTTCAGGCAAATAATATAGAGGTGGTTTCTGAAAATAAGCTCTCTTATGAGGCGCAGAAGGAACAGAATAAAAAGCTTAGAAAACTAGAAAAGAAGGTGGGCGATAGCGAAAGGAAAATAGAAAAACTGGAGAAGGAAATTGCGGAGATTGAACAGAAAATGGGATCTTCTGAAGGTTCTTCGGATATGGATCTTTATGCACAACACCAAAAGATGAAGCAGGACATGGATCATGCGGTGGAAGAGTGGGAGGATGCTTCAATGAAACTTGAAGAAGCTAAAGGAATATAAAGAAAGGATACTTTTGGACATTTTTTTTGTATAAATAACATCATCTCTGTGATTTATCTTTGACCTTTTGCGTCAGATAAAAACAACGAGATAAAAACCATTAATTAATAATGTATGAATTTAAAGAATTATTTACCACTAATTGCATTTTGTATGATGAGTACAGGGTGGAATAGTGAAATGAATGCGCAGTCAACTCATGGAATTGACTTTAATAATCTGGATCAGACAACTTTACCTGGAACTAGCTTTTACCAGTATGCTTGCGGAGGATGGATGAAAAATAATCCATTGACCGGCGAATATTCTCGCTTCGGCTCTTTTGATAAGTTGGCTGAAAATAATCGTAAACAATTGAAAGGTTTGATTGATGGGTTGGCTGAAGCAAAGAATGAACAGGGAACGTTAGCTCAAAAAATAGGTGATCTTTATAATATTGCCATGGATAGTGTGAAGCTTAACAAAGAAGGCGCGGCTCCTATCAAACCTTATTTGAAGAAAATAGCTTCTTTGAAAGATAAATCGGGCATTGTTGCCTTAATGGCAGATATGCGTTTGATGGGACTTGATCCGTACTTCACTGTTTATGTGAGTGCCGATGATATGAACAGTTCTGCAAACATGGTTCATACTTACCAAAGTGGTATAAGTATGGGTGAACGTGAGTATTATCTCGACAATGATGATAAGACGAAGAACATTCGTGACAAGTATAAGTTACATGTTGTGAGAATGTTCCAATTGATGGGATTTGATAAAGCTGCTGCTGAAAAAGCCATGACAGCCGTTCTTACAATTGAAACTCGTTTGGCTAAGGCTTCTCGTACTCAAGTGGAACTGAGAGACCCTCATGCCAACTATAACAAAATGACGATTGCTGAGCTTAAAAAACAAAACCCTTCTTTTGCTTGGGATGTGTTCTTTACGGATTTTGGTCTGAAAGGTTTGAAAGAAATCAATGTTGGTCAGGTTGCGTTTTTAAAAGAAGCGGTGACTCTTATTGATACAATGCCTTTAAAAGATCAGATTGCTTACTTACAATGGAAATTAATTGATGCTTCTGCCGCTTATTTAAGTGATGATATTTATGCTGCCAACTTTGATTTTTATAGCAGAACAATGTCGGGTACCAAAGAAATGAAACCTCGTTGGAAACGTGCTGTGGCTAATGTGGATAGCTCTTTAGGTGAAGCTGTTGGTCAGATGTATGTGGAGAAATATTTTCCTGCGGCTTCCAAAGAACGCATGATCGCTTTAGTGAAAAATCTTCAGGAATCATTGGGTGAACGTATTCAGAACCTGACTTGGATGAGCAAGGAAACCAAAGCAAAAGCTGCAGAGAAATTGGCTGCTTTCCATGTTAAAATCGGGTATCCTGATAAGTGGAGAGATTATTCCGCATTGCAGATCAAAAATGATTCTTACTTAGCAAATGTGGAACGCTCCAATCGCTTTGAAACTGCCTATATGATTAGTAAGGCGAACAAGCCTGTGGACAAAGATGAATGGCAAATGACTCCACAAACGGTGAATGCTTATTATAATCCCACAACAAACGAAATTTGTTTTCCTGCTGGGATCCTTCAATATCCCTTCTTTGATATGAGTGCTGATGATGCTGTTAATTATGGAGCAATAGGTGTGGTTATCGGACATGAAATGACTCATGGATTTGATGATCAGGGAAGGCAATATGACAAAGATGGTAACCTGAAAGACTGGTGGACAGCGGAAGATTCCAAAAATTTTGAGGCTCGTGCGGCTGTAATGTCGAACTTCTTTGACAGTATTTATGTAGCACCTGGCGTTCATGCCAACGGTAAATTTACTCTTGGTGAAAATATCGCTGATCATGGTGGTCTTCAAATTGCTTTCCAAGCATTTAAGAAAGCAACGGCTAATGCTCCTCTTGAAACTGTAAATGGCTTTACTCCCGAACAACGTTTCTTCTTGTCTTATGCAGGAGTCTGGGCGGGAAATATTCGTCCGGAAGCAATTTTGCAATTAACAAAAGCAGATCCTCATGCGTTAGGCAGATGGCGTGTGGATGGAGCACTTCCACAGATTGGTAATTGGTACGAGGCTTTCCATATCACGGATAAGGATCCTTTGTATCTTCCTGTTGAAAAAAGAGTTTCTATTTGGTAAAGTAGTTCCCTTTCATAATAGTGTAAGAGGCAAGAGTAAAATAAACAGGCTTTTGCCTCTTTTTTCTTTCAATTTCTCATGTATGTTGATTTCAGAAATTAATTCCAAAGCTTTTGGATTTAAGGACTTTTCAATTTATGAAGATCACTTGATGCGATACTAATTTTTCAATATTCTTATAGAATTAAAAATGGCTATAAGTGCAACGCCCATGTCTCCGAATACAGCTTCCCACATGGTCGCTATTCCGAATACACCGAGAACTATGAAAATCAGCTTAACGCCCATAGCAAAATAGATATTTTGCCATACAATATTTCTTGTTCTTTTTGCAATATCAATAGCAATGGAGACTTTCGAAGGCGAATCAGTCATCAGCACTACATCGGCAGTCTCGATTGCCGCATCGGAACCGAGTGCTCCCATGGCTATCCCAATATCGGCTCGAGCAATTACAGGAGCATCATTTATCCCATCGCCCACAAAAGCAACTTTCCCCCCATTACTTTCTTGCATTAAGTTTTCGATATGTTTCACTTTATCTTCCGGTAACAGTTCATAAAAGTATTTGTCTATATTTATTTTTTTTGCAAAGGCTGCTGTTGCAAATTGATTATCTCCGGTAAGCATTACTGTTTGAATATTCTTTGCCTTAAGTGTTTCTATGGCTTTAATGGCATCGCTTTTCAACGTATCCGAAATAATTATATATCCGGCATAAACACTATCAATGGCTACATGAACAACAGTTCCTTCAATATTACAAACTGAGTGGTCAATATTTTCTTTATGCAATAATTTATCATTACCGGCAAGCACGGTTTTATCGTCAATTACAGCTTTAATTCCATATCCGGAAATCTCATCAACTTGTCTAATTCTTTTATTCTCTATCTCTTTTCCAAAGGCATCTGAAATTGATTTAGCAATCGGATGGTTTGAATTGGTTTCAGCATAGGCAGCATATTCTAATATTTGCTCTTTAGAAAAAAGGTTGAAGGTCACTATTTCCGAAACCTTAAACTCACCCTTAGTAAGTGTACCTGTTTTATCAAACACCACAGTTTTTACCTGTGTTAAAGCATCCAGAAAGTTTGAGCCTTTTATCAGTATCCCTTTTTTGGAAGCACTGCCGATACCACCGAAATATCCTAATGGAATACTTATAACCAATGCACATGGACAGGAAATAACCAACACCACCAATGCTCTATATATCCATTCGCTGAATGTTTGTCCGCTAAATAAGAGAGGTGGCAAAATGGCCAATAACAAAGCACAGAGAACCACTATTGGCGTATAGTATTTGGCAAATGTGGTAATGAATTTTTCGGTTTGAGCCTTTTTAGAAGAGGCGTTTTCGACCAACTCTAAAATTTTCGATACAGATGATTCACTGAACAATTTGGTAACTTTGATTGTCAGCATTCCGGTTTGATTAATCGTCCCGGACAAAGCAATATCATTTTCTTTCAATTTCCGTGGCACGCTTTCACCAGTCAAGGCTGAAGTATCGACAAATGAATTACCCTCAATAACTTCGCCATCGAGAGGAATTTTTTCTCCTGCTTTCACAATAATTATATTGCCAACCTCAACGCTTTCCGGGGAAACCTTGGTTGTTTCACCGTTTGACAATAAATTGGCAAATTCCGGTTTTATTTCGAGCAATGCTTTGATTGATTTTCGGGAACGGTTAACCGCAATATCCTGAAACAATTCACCCACTACATAAAAGAGCATTACCGCTACTGCTTCTGGCATTTGGTCAATTGCAAAAGCTCCGAGAGTAGCGATTACCATTAAAAATTGTTCATCAAAGAATTGCCCCCTGATCATGTTTTTTACTGCCGAAGAAATAACTTTCCAACCAACAATGAAATAACCAGTTCCGAAAACTATAAATTCCGCAATATGAAAAGGTGTATTGTGAATTTCTTTTTCAAATATTATCCCTGCAATTAAAAGTACCAGACCTGATACAGCCTTAATAATTGTCCATTTGTTTTCTGCAAGTTCGCCTTTTAAAACTATTGTACTCTCTTTTTCGTTTTCTTCTACTTCAACTTCTGGATAAAGTTTTTTAATATAGGCTTTAACCTTTTCAATGTTATCAGTCTCTATGGTCATGGAGGAGTTTACAAAATTCACATTTACAAATTTCACTTCATCCAGTTTTGCCAGACAGTCTTCAATTTTTGAAGCGCATGAAGCACAATCCAAATTATTTAATTTATATTTATTCATTTTTAGATAATCTTTTTATTTTTCATTTTCAGCATCACTGAAAATATTATTAATTATAAGTAACTTAAAATGTATTGTATAATTAAAGACTGTCCAACAAATACAGACAGTCTTTAATTTAGAATTAGTCCTCACCGTTTTCCTGGCCTGTTTTTACCCTATAAACTTTAGCGACTTCAGAAACTGTAATTATGCCATCGCCAGGATTACCCGTTCGTCCCTTCAAGGAAATAATACTCACGATATTTTCAACCTCATTATCATTGCACACAATTTCAATTACAGCGACTTTACTGTCTGTAACTGAAAAACGAGTTGAAATTGACGAATCGATATCTTTAAATCTCCCAGTTCCTTCTGCCAGTGAGATTGTTATATTCGGATAACCTGATTCAAGTAATTGACTTAAAATATCATTCGCCTTGAAATATTTAACTATAGCTTTTATCTCTTTCATAGTTGTATTTATTATGTGAATTATCAAACTAGCAACTCATTTCGCCTGCGTTTTTCTTAGCTGAAAGCAAGTTATATGCACCTTTTAGAACAATTTTTTCAGTTTTATAATTAAAGTTTTCTGGCAAAGTGATCTCAGTATATCCACTATCGGTTACACCTTTCTGGACTTGAATCATACGGTATTCGGTAAAAGATTTGCCACTCTCCATTTTGTTTTTTTCGAAAGCAAAAATATAATCTTTGCTTTCAAAATTTACAATGGCCTCATTAGGTACAGATATAACTTTATTGCTTGAAGTTTCAATAATTGCATTAACATACATACCAGGTAGCACATTCTTGCATGTGCTCTGAACATTTGCATATACTTTGTAAGTTTTATCTGAATCAATAGCTTTTGCGGTTTGGTAAATTATCGCTTTATGTTGCTCTGTTTCATTGTTGATAAAAAAGCGTATTTCCTGACCTTTTGATACCTTAGTAGCATCTTTCTCGAAAAGTGTAAGTTCTACAAAAAGTTTGTTGAGATTCACTATTTCAAATAATATATCGGATGACGAAACCGATTTTCCAATACTTACATTCACTGTTTTTACATAACCCGAAATAGGCGAAACCAATGCTGTTGAGCGTTTGATGTTATTGTCGCTCAATTTAGATGGATCAATGCCAATGAGTTTAAGTTTTTGTTCTAACGCTTTTACCTGAACTTTGAGGCTTTTATATTCGGCCGTAACTAGTTGCACATTTTTCTTGGAAGATATATCATTCTTGCTTAATTCGTTTTGTCGTTTGTAATCTGCCACAGCGTATTCAAGTTTACTTTTTGCCACTAGATAATCTTGCTGAATATTTATAAATTCTTGATTCTCGATAATAGCAAGTGTCTGTCCTTTGTTCACTGAATTTCCGGGCATAAGTGATGTGCTCTTTACAAAGCCTCCCAAAGGCATACTAACCATAGCCAGGTTTTGGGGTGCCGATGCAATAGTACCGTTTACTTTAAGAGTGCCGCTTAATGAACGAAATTCAATTGTCCCGGTTTCGATGTTAGCAAGTTTTATCTGATCAGCTCGTAACTCTACAATATATTCAGGAATAATCTCGATTTCTTTTTTTTCGCTTCCTGCTTTTTTTTCTCCGTTGCATGAAACTGAGACAACGGAAAAAAGTAAAATAGTGATTGATGATATGAATTTATTTTTTGTCATAATGCTTACATTTTTAAAAGATTTTACCTGTAATAAAGTCAATGGAAATAATGGTTTGATTGTAATTGTTCAATGCATCTAGATAATTCTGTTTTATATTTAATGCACGATTTAGGTTCAGTATATAATCAAGGTAATTCATAGCGCCTTCATTATAGCTGCGTGTGGATTGTTCAATTATCAAATCAGCCTCAGGGATTGCCTGCTTCTCGTAATAGTCAATGTTATTACTGTTCTTGCTGTATTCTAACAATAAATAACGATAATTACTTGAAAGTGATTTGGTATAATACTCGGCATTTGTTTGAGCAATCTGTTCTTTAAACTTAGCAGCCTTCGTCTTTGCCTTGTAAGGCGCAAACCACAATGGGACAGCAATACCTATTTGAATATTAGTTAAACGGTCATCGGCGCCAAAAGTACGTGGAACTCCGTTCACTTCCTGACTACCCTTCATGGTTTGACTGGAATACCCTAAACTAAAATCAGGCAACATGCGACTACTTTCCAGTTTCTTTTCCAATCGAGAAACTTCAACTTGTTGTTTGGCATATCCAACCGAAGGATTTTCTGCTAATGCAGAACTATCGATAACGTGATAATAGTCAATACGATGTAACACTGTATCAGCTGGGTATAGGGGCATCTCAGTATTTAATATAGTTTGTAGCTTTTGGTTACAAATTATCAGATCCGCATTGATTTGTCGTAATTGGTTTTTAACTTCGAGACTTTGTGAACGAGCAGAAATCATTTCGAGGCGATTTGTTTCACCTGTTTTTTCTCTGAGTTCTGCCGCTTTCAGAAAACCAAAATATAAGCTATCCTGATGCACAAACAATTTTTGTTTAGAATAAAGATAAGCCAATTGCCAATAAACCTGTTTCACCTGTGTGGCTATTTCTAGTTGCGAAGTTTTTAATTGCCATTCGCTACTTTTAATATTGGCCTTTGCCAGCTTGTGTTGGTTTATATATACCGTTGGAAAAGCGAATGATTGTGAAATGCTGTAACTATTGTCTTTTGTATATGAATTAATTTGGCCATACTCTCCATCAATTTGTGTTTTGGGGATATCCCACGAAGCACTCTTTAAGGCTTTCTGAACGTCTACAGAATATACGGATGAACGTACAACCAAATTACTATCAAGAGCAATCTGAACAGCTTGTTTCAAATTAATGGTTTCGAATTGCTGTGCATTGATCGTATTAGAATAAGACGAGCCTATTGTTAATAAGAGCAATATAGACAACGTCTTTACCGATTTCCGTTTAAACAACGACTTAAAAGAAAAAGATGAAAAGAAAATATAAAAGATTGGCAAAACTATTAATGTCAGCAAAGTAGCAGTAATTAGTCCTCCAATTACTACTGTTGCCAAAGGTTTTTGGACTTCTGCGCCGGCGGAGGTTGATATTGCCATAGGTAAAAATCCAAGTGAAGCTACGAAAGCTGTCATCATTACTGGACGTAATCGCGTTTCAAGGCCTTTTAACACTCGTTCATTAATATCGGCAATCCCTTCCTTTTCAAGGTGATTGAATTCAGCAATAAGCACAATACCATTAAGAACTGCAATACCAAATAAAGCAATAAAACCAACGCCTGCCGATATAGAGAAATTCATCCCTCTCAACCATAATGCAAAAATACCTCCAATGAGCGACATCGGAACAGCTGAATATATTAGCAAGGCTTGTTTTACAGAATGAAATGCAAAAAACAGGAGTATAAATATGAGTAACAAAGCTATTGGAACAGCAACGGCCAAGCGAGCTTTTGCAGCTTGAAGGTTCTGAAATTGACCGCCATATTTTACATAGTAACCCGTTGGCAATAACACTTTTTTATCAATCTGTTTGTTTACATCGTTTATAACACTTTCAATATCACGATTACGAACATTAAATCCAATGGTTATCCGACGTTTGGTATTTTCACGTGTAACCTGTGCAGGACCAGATTTTATATCAACATCGGCAAACTGCTCTAATGGAATTTGCCCTCCATTGGGTAAAGCAATTGAAAGATTCTTCACGTCTTCAATATTTTGTCGATAATCTTTATCCAAACGCACTACCAACCCGAAGCGTTTTTCTTCGTCAAACACAACCCCTGCCTGACTTCCTGCAAAAGCAGTTCGTAACACACGATTTGCATCTTCAATTGAAAGGCCGTATTGTGCTAATCGGTCTCGGTTATAGTTCACCTGGATTTGTGCCAATCCAGTCACTTTTTCAACATTAATGTCTTCAACGCCTTGGATGTTCTGAATGATTTCCTCCACTTCAGAGGCTTTTTCAGCTAATTTATTCAAGTCATCACCAAATATTTTTATTGAAATATCCTGTTTTGAACCAGAAAGTAATTCGTTAGTGCGCATTTGAATAGGCTGTTGGAATTCAAATTTAACACCTGCTAAGGGAATCAATGCTTCTTCCATTTTTTGTATCAACTCTTCACGAGTTTTGGCAGAAGTCCATTCGCTTTTGTCTTTGAGAGTAATAATATAATCACCAGTTTCCATGGGGGTAGGGTCAGTTGGTATTTCGCCAGCACCAATTTTACAAACGGTATGCTTTATTTCGGGGAAATTGTCGAGCAATATTTTATTGGCTTTTTCAACCATATTAACCGTATTACTAAGTGAACCTCCCTGTAAAGTAATCACTCCTGCTGCAAGGTCTCCTTCTTCAAGCTGAGGAATAAATTCGCCTCCCATTTTATTAAAAATGAATAAACTAATAACGAAAATCAATATTACAGGAATTATTATAATCGATTTACGTTTTAAAGCAAAATGGATAACTGGTTTAAATATTTTGTAAAACCAATCCATCATTTTATCAGAAAGATTTGGTTTATGCTCGGTATTTTTACTCAAAAATAAAGTTGAAGCCATGGGTACATAAGTCAATGAAAGAAGGGTTGCACCTATCAATGCGAATGCTACAACTTGTGCCATAGGACGGAACATTTTACCTTCAATACCAACTAAGACCATAATTGGTACATAAACAATCAGAATAATGATTTGTCCAAAAGTAGCACTACTCATCATTTGTTTAGCCGATTCAAATACGGTTTCATCCATTTGATGTTGAGAGAGTCTTGAAATACCTACATGGTGCCGTTTACTCATTGAGATTCGGTGAACAACACTTTCAACAATGATTACCGCACCATCTACAATTAGCCCGAAATCAATAGCACCCAAGCTCATTAAATTGCCGGATACACCAAAAATATTCATCAGTGAAATTGCAAATAGTAAAGAAAGCGGAATAACCGATGCTACAATCAATCCAGCTCTCATGTTACCCAGAAATAATACCAAAATAAAGATAACAATTAACGCTCCTTCAACTAGGTTCCTGGCAACTGTTCCAATGGCACGACCCACCAAATCCGAACGGTTCAAAAAAGGTTCAATTTTAACTCCCTTGGGCAGTGATTTTTGAATAGATTGAATACGAGTTTCAACGTTTTTAACAACTTCGTGTGCATTGGCACCTTTGAGCATCATCACAACTCCTCCTACGGCTTCTGCAGTATCAACAACAAATGCTCCGTACCTTGTAGAACTTCCATATTGAACGGTTGCGATATCCCTAATTAAAACAGGCATACCTGAAGAATTGGTTTTAACCACAATTTTTTCAATATCTCCTAGAGATTTAACTAAACCAATACCACGAATAAAGTATGCAGTTGTTTTTTTATCAATGTAAGCACTACCAGTATTTTCATTGTTTTTTTCGAGAGCACTAAAGATATCGGTTAATGTAAGATTCATGCTCCTAAGTTTTTCCGGATTCACTGCTATTTCGTACTGTTTTACAAAGCCTCCATAACTGTTTATATCCGCTACACCTGCAGTACCAAGCATTTCACGACGGATAGTCCAATCCTGAAGGGTCCTTAGCTCCATAGCGGAATATTTGTGCTCGTACCCTTTTTCTACAGCCAACCGATATTGATATATCTCTCCCAGACCAGTAGAAATAGGTGCGAGGGAAATTTGTGCAAGTCCGGCTGGTATGGACTCTTCAGCTTCTTTTAGACGTTCACTTAACTGCTGCCTTGCCCAGTAAATATCAACGCCATCTTTAAATACTACTGTTATTACAGATAATCCTAGACGGGATATTGATCGAAGCTCAATAATATCAGGAATATTCGCTACTGAAACCTCAATAGGTGCTGTTATAAAACTTTCGACTTCCTGTACAGCTAAAGAAGGAGCAAGTGAAATAACCTGCACCTGATTATTTGTAATGTCTGGGGTTGCATCAATAGGTAGTTGGGTTAAAGAGTAGGTTCCCCAGCCAATCAACCCAATTACAAATAGTCCTATAATAAATTTGTTTTTTATTGAAAATTTAATGATACGCTCTATCATAATATATACTTATAAAAAAGTTAATACTAGTAATTATGATTCCCTAAATACTTGGAAATCATAAATAAAGAATATAGAAATAATCTTGTATTAACTTAATTTAGGCGGCTGCCAAACGGTAGTAAGATTGGAAGATATGCAAGCAGATTTAAATGCTAAATAAATTCTTTCTTGTGAGAATAGAAAACTGCTAAAGTGAAAAAAAACAATTTGAGAAATTATGGGGGAAACACAACAATCACAAACACAAAATGGCGAACAAAAGTCAATATCGTTGGAATGATTATCAGTTGTATTTTGTGATAATTCAGTCTTATGCGCAATATTGTCCCGTGGCGCATCAAGGCAAGAAATTGCGCTGAGAACCAAAATATAAATGGATAATATGCGGACTAGAAGCTTCATTTATTATTTTTAAACAAAGATAGTGAAAATCTTATGCAATCAAATTGCAAAGTTGTCATTTACAATTTGGACAGATACCTTTTACAACCATATTAACACTTTCTAAATCAAAGTTAAGTGGCAAATTTATTTCTGGGATCTTTATATCCTTTAAACAGTATGTCTGTTTGCATTTAACGCAATAAAAGTGAACATGGAGATCTTCTAATTCACATTGACAATGTTCTAAACACAGTGCGTATTTTATTGAACCTGAGCCATCGTCAATTCTGTGGATAAGTTTATTCTTTTCAAAAGTCTTTAAGGTACGGTAAAGAGTAACTCTATCAGCTTTTTCAAAATTCCGCTCTAAATCAGCTAAACTAATAGCTGTTTTCTGTTCATTCAAAACTTTTAAAACCAATTCTCGCATTGAGGTTGGTTTGATGTTTCTATTATTTAATATGCTATCAATGCTGCTACTATCTTTCATCCCGTAAATATTCGCAATCAATATATTTATAATTTATTTTAACCATCTCTCTAATATCCTATATTTCTTTAGACCACAATATTACGCAACAAAGTCGACAATATATAGCCTTCTTTAGTTTTTTTTCATTCTAACCATATCTATTAACCAAAATTAGGCTGTAACAATCGTACCAATGTATTCTGGCTTAACACCTATTTTCTTTATCAATTAATTATATATAATAAATAAAGGCAGACCCTTATCGTCTGCCTTATTTTTCTTTCTATCATACGCCTTCTTCGAAGGAATTACTTTCCGATGATTAATCGGATGTCCGTATTGCTCAATCTCCGCTTCCCTGCTTCCTCGCCGGGCAGCCTTCACATACTCCAGTAATGGGTTACTTTTTTTCTTTTTCATTGATTTATAAGTTTTGTGCGAAGATAGGAAAATTTATTCTTCCTTTTATAAATCATCCATTTCTTTTATATTTTACAAAATCAAGACTTTGATTTCTTAACTGAATCTACTTAGAAATTTAGCAATTCCAGAGGTAATAATGCTACTTTACTCATCTTTTTAAAGAAAATCTAAGTATGGACTCTAATATTTGTGACCTTTTAGGTTTAGTTCATGTTATATTATTCTATTAAAAAAGATGTGAACGCAGTGTTTCTAATAAAACTTTAGCAGCTTCCGCGGATGATGCCGGGTTTTGCCCCGTAATTAGCAAACCATCTTTTTTTACATAAGATTTCCAATCCGGACCTTTGCTGTAATGACCACCTAATTTTGATAACTCATCTTCCAATAAGAAAGGTACTACTTTGGTTAATTGTACGGCTTCCTCTTCCGAATTAGAAAATCCGGTGATATCTTTTCCTTTTACCAATGGTTCGCCATTTTGCTTTATTACTTTAATCAGAACTCCTGGTGCATGGCATACAAATGCCAAGGGCTTTCCGTGATTGTAAAATTTCTCTATCAGACTGATGGACGTTTTATCATTGGCCAAATCCCATAAAGGTCCATGTCCACCCGGATAAAAGACTGCATCGTAATCTTCTACTTTTATTTCACTCAACTTTAATGTGTGAGCAAGCTTATTTTTTAGCGCTTCATCGTTATTAAATCGATTGGTCGCTTCTGTCTGTGCAGTAGGTACTTCACTTGAAGGATCTATTGGAGGCTGACCACCTTTTGGCGTTGCCAATGTGATTTCTGCCTCTGCATCGGCTAATGTATAATAAGGTGCAGCAAATTCTTCAACCCAAAATCCGGTCTTACGTCCGGTATCCCCCAATTTATCATGAGAGGTTAATACAAATAGTATTCTCATCTTTTTAGTTTTTGATAGTTGCTTTTTATAAATTACTAATCCTTAAAGTTATAAATTATCGGATATAATTTATAACATCTCTGTTCCTTTTTGATGGTCCTAAAATAGTAGAATTATTTTTATATCCTATTGCAACGGCATAGAATGGTTTATAACCTTCAGGTAGTTTAAATTTTTGAACCTCGCTCTCAAGAGTGAACAAAAATCTTACAAGTCCCACCCACACTGCTCCCAAGTTAATGCTTTCACTGGCTATTAACATATTTTCTATTGCTGCGGAACAATCAACTAAAGACGAACTAACATCTTCTTTGCCTGAAACGATTATTACAGTCGGTGCATTGTAGAATATATTTATAGGACCTTTTCCCATATTAGCTATACTTGCATTCGTACTTTGGAGCATTATTTCTTTTGATTTATCACTGATAGAATTAATCATATCTCTATCTTGTATTACTGTGAAGTGCCATGATTGTGAATTATTTGCACTCGGAGCTTGTATGCCTGCATCTAAGATGGTTTGTAATTCTTCTTCACTTATTTGCTCTCCTTTATATTTTCTTGTACTTCTTCTATTTCTTATAGCTTTGAGCACTTCATTTTCCATAATGTTACCTTTCTTTATTTAAACACTTGTTCTTTTATAAGGCAGACGGCCTTTTTATAATCTAATGAATATTTTTATGACTGTGCCGTGGGAAGAATAAGAATCTCATTTACATTTACATGTTTTGGACGTGTTACTGCATATAATATTGCTTCCGCAATATCCACTGCTTGTAAAGGCTTAATGTCGGTAAAAAATGGAAGAATATTTTTAAGTACATCTCCATCGGTAATTGTGGTAGTTAATTCTGTTGCTACCGCTCCTGGTTCAATGACACTCACCCTGATGTTTTGTTCAGGAGTCAGTTCAGCTCTTAATCCTTCGGAAAAAGCCGTAACCGCAAATTTCGTGGCACAATAGACGGCGGCTGACGGGACTATTTTTCTACCAGCCAAAGACGATATATTAATAATGTGTCCACTTTTTTGCTCCATCATAGTAGGTAACACAGCTGCTACTCCGTACATTACGCCTTTTATATTTACATCAATCATTTGATCCCATTCTGCCACATGAAGATTCTTAACGAATGATAATGGCATAAGTCCCGCATTATTTACCAATATATCTATTTGTCCAAAGGCATCTAAAGTTTCTTTGGCTACCTTTTCGAGATCTTTTAGTTTAGTTACATCTGCCGCAATAGCTAAAGCCTTGCCTCCACTTTTATTAATTTCTGCCTCAAGAGATTTTAACTTATCTACTCTGCGGGCAGTTAGCACTACTGTTGATCCTTCTGCTGCCAAAAGCTTGGCCGTTGCTTCACCTATTCCACTGGATGCTCCGGTGATTATCGCTACTTTATTTTCTAGCTTCATAATTCTATATTTTTACAATCATTTTACCTTTATTCTTTCCTTCAAACAGATCCATAAAAGCTTGAGGTACATTATCAAATCCTTCAACAATAGTTTCGGTGAAAGTCAACTTTCCATCCATTAACCACTTAGAAAGTTGTTCCATTGCTTCCGGCAATTTCTTTGTGTAGTCTCCTATAGTGAATCCTTGCATTAGAGCGCTATTTTTTATTAATAAAGCTTCTACTCTTGGTCCGGTTGGTGTAGATGTCTCATTGTATACCGAAATGGAACCACAGAGTACAACTCTTGCAAAATGATTTACATTTGCCAATACGCCATCGGAAATGCTTCCGCCTACGTTGTCAAAGTAAATATCTACTCCATTAGGACATGCAGCAGCAATGGCTTCCGTTATATTAGTAGTCGTATTGTAGTTGATGGCTTCATCGAAACCAAAAGTCTTTTTCAGCATCTCTACCTTTTCTTCGCTTCCGGCAATTCCTACCACTCTACAACCTAATATTTTACCTACTTGTCCAACTACACTTCCCACTGCTCCGGCTGCACCCGATACTACAATTGTTTCGCCTTTTTTAGGTGCGCCTATTTCAGTCAGACCTAAGTAAGCTGTAAATCCCGTCATTCCTAGGATTCCTAAATAGGCACTCAATGGGGTTTTTGAAGGAGTGATTTTGAGTAATCCTTCACCCGTTGATTTTTGATACTCTTTCCATTCCAGGAAACCAGATACAAAATCACCTTTACTAAAGGATGGGTGATTAGATTCTACTATTTCAGCTACACCTCCTGAATTGATTGGTTTATGTAACTCAAAGGGAGCGATATATGATTTTCCCTCATTCATTCTACCCCTTAAATAGGGATCTACTGAGATGTAACTTGTTTTTAAAAGTATTTCACCTGCGTCTATTTTAGGCATTTCTTCTGATACGAACTTAAAATCAGTTAATTGAGGTTTTCCTACTGGTCTACTGTTTAATGTTATTGTCTTGATCATTTCTTTTTTCTTTTAATTGTTATCTTAATCTTGATAGTAGATTCTTTTATATATTATTATTAAATGAATATTCATTCTTTTAATAATAAAAAAAAACTAAACTTTGATAGAGTCCCATGCACATTGAAATGCGGCCAGTCGGCTATCCTTATTTAAACAAGAAAGACAATTCTGCTCCATTGCCAGTAAAAATGAGAGTGGATAGACGGTGTACGCGTAAAGAAGATAGTTGGAAATAGGTTTAATGATGCCCTCTTTTTGACCACGTTCCCATAAATCCAGTAATGGCTGCAAATGTTTTAATCCTTGTAGCCTGGCTTTTTCGTCAATCATTGGTGTGTTATCACATTGAGATAAGAACATTGATTCTTCTATTTTGTTCAATTTGTAATCTGCAATATTGTACCAAATGGTCTCAAAGCCTTTCTTTACAGGCAAATTGCTATCATATCCATTGAAGGCATGTTCACTAAAAGATGCTTTTATCTTTATATATAGTTTATTGATCAAATCCTGTTTGTTCTCAAAATAAAGATAAATGGTTGCAGGGGATACTTCGGCCAATTTAGCTATTTTCGACATGGGTGCATCATGAAATCCACAGTCGTTCACCAGTTTAAGGGTAGCTTCTAATAATGCATCGTATTTGTCATTGCATTTAGTTCTCATCTTTTTCTATTTTATTTTGCAAAGATAGTAGGCTTAAACAGAATAGCAAATAATTAATGAACGTTTATTCATTTTAGAAAGTTAAAGATTGTTGCTGGTATCTTTTTTGCTCTACTTTAGAGCGATTCTCAATACTGCTTATTACACAATAGTCTTATTCAGTAGAAATTAACCGATCTGTCAGGGGAAATTAAAGGTTTCTTCCAGAGTTATTAACATTAGGGTCATGACCTTGATGGATTATCCTCATGATCTTAACTTATTAGGGTCATGAGTCTAATATGATAGGGTCGTGAGGCTGTGATTAGTCTTTCCTTAGTAAAAGGTTAATTCTAAAGGGAGTTTTTATTAATTAGTCCTGTAACCGAACTAAATTGCTTAGAAATGATTACTTTTGCGCTTGTTATATAAAAATGTATTAAGAAAAGATGCCGTTAAATTTACCCGACAAATTGCCTGCCATTGAGTTGCTGAAGGAAGAGAATATCTTTGTGATAGATAATTCCCGTGCCAGTCAGCAGGATATTCGTCCGCTGAAGATTGTGATACTTAATCTGATGCCACTCAAGATTACCACAGAGACGGACTTGGTCCGCCTTTTGTCCAACACACCTTTACAGTTGGAAATCTCGTTTATGAAGTTGAAAAGCCATACTTCCAAGAATACGCCCATAGAGCACATGATGACTTTTTATGATGACTTTGAGAAAATGAAAAACGAGAAGTATGATGGTATGATAATCACTGGTGCTCCGGTTGAACAGATGGATTATGAGGAGGTTTCGTACTGGAATGAGATCACGGAAATCTTTGATTGGACCAGAACACACGTCACTTCCACGCTATATATCTGCTGGGCTGCGCAAGCTGGCTTGTATCATTATTATGGTGTACCGAAATATCCGCTAAACAAGAAAATGTTTGGTATTTTTGAACATACTCCCAAGGATATGCTTCATCCCATTTTCAGGGGATTTGATGATGTATTTTATGTGCCTCACAGTCGGTATACGGAAGTACGGCGGGAAGATATTTTGAAAATACCGGAGCTTGAGATTCTTTCTGAGTCTCCCGAGTCGGGAGTGTACATGGTGATGGGAAGAAATGGCCGGGAGTTTTTTGTAACCGGGCATTCGGAATATGCACCTCTTACGCTCGATGGAGAGTATAAAAGGGATTTGGAAAAAGGATTGGAGATTGATTTACCGTGTAATTACTATCTCGACGATAATCCCGCTAATCCGCCAGTGGTCCGTTGGCGGGGACATGCCAATTTGTTGTTCTCTAATTGGCTGAATTATTTTGTATATCAGGAAACTCCTTATAATATAGACGATATTAGATGATTAAGCAACGGAAAATAGAATTGTTGGCTCCGGCAAAGAACTTGGAATGTGGCGTGGAAGCGGTGAATCATGGCGCGGATGCCGTGTATATCGGTGCGCCGAAGTTTGGTGCACGGGCGGCGGCCGGTAATTCTTTGGAAGATATTGCAACATTGGTGAAATACGCTCATCTTTACAATGTCCGCATTTACGTTACACTTAATATCATTCTCCGTGATGAGGAATTGAAAGAAACGGAAGAGCTGATCCGGGAACTTTATAAAATAGGGGTGGATGCGCTGATTGTGCAGGATATGTCCGTATTGCGGATGAATTTGCCACCTATCGCCCTTCACGCAAGTACGCAGACGGACAACCGGACACCGGAGAAAGTAAAATTTATGGCGGAGGCCGGATTTGAACAGGTAGTGCTTGCCCGGGAACTCTCATTAGACGAAATAAAAAAGATACATAGCGTGAGCGATGTAGCCCTTGAAGTTTTTGTTCATGGCGCATTATGCGTGAGCTATAGCGGACAGTGTTACATAAGTCAGGCTTTGTCCGGCCGAAGTGCCAATAGAGGCGAATGCTCACAGTTTTGTCGTCTGCCGTTTAATTTGGTGGACTCCGAGGGCACTGTGATTGCCCGCAACAAGCATCTGCTTTCTCTTAAAGACCTCAACCAATACGACTATCTGGAAGAACTGCTGGATGCCGGTGTTACCTCTTTGAAAATAGAAGGAAGGCTCAAGGACGTTTCTTATGTAAAGAATGTAACTGCTTATTACCGTCGTAAACTCGATGAGATTATTGAGCAGAGACCTGAATATACCCGTGCTTCTTCCGGACATTGCACGTTTGAATTTACCCCTCAATTGGATAAAAGTTTCAGCCGAGGTTTTACCAATTATTTTTTATTCAACCGGTCCAGAGATATAGCTTCTATGGATACTCCGAAATCCTTAGGTGAGGAGATGGGTACGGTGAAGGAAGTAAAGGGAAATTTCCTTTCGGTGGCCGGACTCAAGTCATTCAACAATGGCGATGGAGTATGCTTCATCAACGAACAGGGAGATCTTTCCGGTTTTCGGGTGAATAGGGTGGAGGATAACAAGTTATTTCCTCAGGAAATGCCTAAAGTTAAGCCACATACCATATTATATCGAAATTTTGACCAGGAGTTTGAAAAACTATTGACCAGGAAAACGGCAGAACGGAAGATTGATATTGCTTTCCTCCTGGCAGAAAATGAATCGGGCTTTGTTCTTTCCGCGAGAGATGAAGATGAAAATTCGGTGAGCGTGGTTCTCCCCAGGGAGAAAGAACTTGCGCGCACTCCGCAAACGGATAATCTTCGTACGCAGTTGAGTAAGTTGGGCAATACCCCTTTTGTAGCTGCCCGTACAGATGTGGACTTTGATGAAAACTGGTTCATCCCCGCTTCGGCATTAGCTGAGTTGAGACGTCAGACAGTAGATCAATTGCTTCAGTTAAGAAAAAGCAATTACCAACGTCCGTCAAAGAAAATAGAATCCACTAATCATCCTTATCCGCAAAAGAAATTGACTTATCTGGGCAATGTGATGAATGTGGAAGCTGAGGCGTTTTATCGGGAACATGGAGTGGAAGAAATTCTGCCAGCCTACGAAAAAGGTCCGGTGGAAGGTGCTTCGCTGATGAATTGCAAGTATTGCATCCGATATACAATGGGACTTTGCCCTGTTCATCAAGGAGCGAAGACGAAGTATGTCGAGCCTTATTTCTTGTCATACAAAGGCAAAAAGTTTCGCCTCACGTTTGACTGTAAGAAGTGTGAAATGAAAGTGATTAATGAACCTGTAGAAAATGAAAGAGAGTATACGGAAGATTTGGCAAAGTAAACTGACAGAGTCGGCACTTGCAGTTGTTCATCGGGCGGAATCGCTCTGTGGTGGTATGCGTGGTCTCTTATTCTTTTTTACGCTCTTTCTTTCGGTGGCTTTTTATTCTTGTAAGTATGCCGAGCCCAATTTAGACAATGAGAAACTTTCCCAAAAGGCGAAAGATTCTCTGACCTATCTTTATAAATATCACTATACATTAAATACGAATCTTGAAGTGAGTTCGGATACCGTGGAGCTGGCACAGTTACCCTTTAAAGGTAAATATATAGCTGTTCACAAAGGGGACAGGGTAGTAGTGGCAGAGTTTATGATACAACCCTCGGACACCGTGGACTCTGTCTGGGTAAAAGTGGCTCACGATCAGGATGTCCAGGGATGGATTCATGAATCAAAAGTGGTAAGACACTTTGTTCCGGTGGATTCTATTTCACAGTTTATGTATCTGTTTAGTAACACTCACGTTGCTTATTCTTTAGTTCTGGTGGCATTCGTACTGGCTATTTATCTGTTCAGGGTGTATCGAAAAAAGAAACTCATGGTTGTTTATTTCAATGACATCAATAGTGTGTATCCACTTATGCTTTGCTTTCTCCTTGCCTTTTCGGCCACCGTCTATGAAAGCATGCAGCTCTTTGCGCCCGAAACCTGGCAGCACTATTACTTTAATCCTAGCTTGAGTCCTTTTAATGTACCATTGATTCTAAGTATCTTTGTACTAAGTGTCTGGTTTTTTATCATTGTACTGTTGGCATCTCTTGACGATTTATTCCACCAACTCTCCTTTTCCGCTGCTTTCTTTTATCTCATCGGACTAGGAGCCTGTTGCATTTTCTGTTACTTCTTTTTTATTTTGGCCACTTCTTTTTACGTAGGCTATTTATTCTTATTAGCTTTTTTCTATATTCTTGTAAAGAAGATCAATGGGAGGATGACGTACAAATATCGTTGTGGAAAGTGCGGAGCATTGATGAAGGAAAAAGGAGAATGTCCTTCTTGCGGAGCCATCAATCAATAAACCTGATTCCGACGGTTCGTCTATTATAGTTCAAAGGCACCATCGCTCAGCGAGCACTGGTGCCTTTGAAGATAAATACCTTATCTATGAGGATTCTTATGAATAGAAGAGGGTAATATCAGAGCATTCTTTGAAGTTCTTTCAATCAGTTAGAATCTGTAGCGGAGATCAATTCCCGCTTGCATCGGTCTGCCTTTTTGCATAAAGGTATTTCCCATGGATTCAAAACCAAAGGTGGCATAAGATTTATCTAACAGATTTCTTGCCCATACGTCAATCTGTACCTTCTTCATCACGACTCCCACCTTTCCATTCACGATACCGTAGAAATTTTGTGAGAGATCGTTCTTCTCTGTCCAGTATGTTTTGCCCACACCGCTATATTGTGCATTAATGATTAAGCTATTTACCAGAGAGTTTTGGAATGTAAATACATATTCAGCACCCAGGCAAAATGTGTTTTGAGGAACCATCGGTACATAATTACCGTCATAATTCACCGGCACAATCTGTTGTTGCTCATTTTTCTCGTTGGCAACGTAATCCTTGAAAGTGGAATGAGTATATCCATAGGCAGCATTGATACTGAAAGCATTGGTAATGGCAGCACGAATGCTGGCTTCCGCCCCACGACTGGCACTACGTCCGGCATTTACCGTCATACGTCCCAATCCACTGTCGGAGAACTTCACTATTTGTTGGTCTCTGGTATCCATGTAAAAGGCAGCGAGATCTGCTGTTACTCTTTTGTCCAGTAAGGAGAGGTGAGTGCCTACCTCATAACTCCAGGTATATTCCGGTTTATAGGTAATTGCATCTTTAATGGCAGCATCAGAGGAGACACTTGGTGTACTTGAACCACTCATCATTTGAGCCTCTACAAAATCTGAAAACATTTGAAAATTATATCCACCCGAGCGATATCCTCTACTTGCAGAAGCATAAACGTTACCTATATTATTATTTTTGAAGTCATATTTAAGGGCAAACTTTGGTAGAAGTTGTAAGTAGTCATTATCTACCGTTCCATGAATATCCACAGGAACGGAAGCATCCATTGTCTGTCCGTACATTGTCATGATTGCATGCATCGTGGCATTTGTCTGATGGTCAATTTTTAGTTTCTCATAGTCCAATCGCAGACCAACCGTAGCAGATAAACCTTTAATGAATAAATCATTGTAGGTGGATTGATGGAAGATGGCTGCTCCTAAAGCCGGAGTGCTATAATTTCCATAAACAGGCATCTCTTGGTCTGTTAATGTAATTTTTATAGGTAATCCTGCCATTCCGGCATCCATTCCTGATTGAATCATGGCAATGCCGTCTTTCTCAAAATTCATTGGAGAATCAGTTTTCTGTGACTGGTAAAAACCAAAGGCTCCATTCACCCATTCATATCGTTTATTCTCGTTGGATCGGAAAGTTATTTCCTCTGTAAGGGTGTTTTGCTTTTGTTTTTGGGTTAAGGTATACATATCATTCGTAGTAAAGTCCTGATCCATGAACATTCTATCCTTCAGGTTTTGAAAACCAGTAACCGCGCTTAGTGTAAAGTCTTTTGCCTGATAGCTAATATTTAAACCTGCATTGAGTAATCCACGATAATAGTTGCTTTCCCGATTTGTGGACACTTCACCCATTTTCCCGGTTGCATTATCATAGCTTACATAAGGATAGCCTCCCTGGTCGGTATATTCATAGCTCACATTTAAATCGAACTTCAAATTATCCTTGGGTAACCAGATGCTGCGTATTCTTCCGCCACCAGTGCTAAGCGCATCCGCCTTCTTGTGTTTATGGAGAAATTCCGGTGAACTTCCGTTATTATCAAAGAACCCGCCGTCTTTTTCATAAAAACCTCCCGCAGAAAAGGCGAATTTATCACTAATGCGATGGTAATGAGTTAGCGAAGCTGAGTAATTATCGTAGGTTCCCGCACCGATTTTGAGGTCGGTTCCCTGATAAGAGAAAGGTGACTTGGTGTTTAACTTGATAATTCCACCCATTGCATTTCTTCCATAGAGCGTGCTCTGTGGTCCGCGAAGAACTTCAATGCTTTCAATGTCCGAATAATTAAAGTCGAATGCCGATTTATCTATATAAGGTATATTATCCACATACAATCCCACGGAAGGCGTGTTTATTCTGGAACCAATTCCACGAATATAAATGGCGGAAGTTAACTTGGAGCCATAGTCGGGAATGAAAAGGTTGGGCACAATCCCAGTGATATTTTTAAGTGAATTCACCTGGAAAACTTGCATATCATGCTGAGAGATGATGGAAGTAGTGAGCGGGAGTTGACGGTAATCTTTGGCTTCTTTTGGAGAAGCGGTGATTACTACTTCCTTTATTTTAATAAAATTAGTGCTATCTTTCTTTATAAGATCCTCCGCTAATAGAGAGTTTGTGAGTAATAACGCGAGTAAAACTAAAATATTTTTTTTCATATTGTATGGTTTTTCTTTTCGCTTGCAAAGTTCGTAAGAATAGAGAAACCATACAATCCTCATTTATGGGGATTTTTAGATACTATCCGGCGAGATATATCCGTTCATCACCGCGTAGATAGTTAGGCCGGAAACCGATCTTATGCCGAGCTTTTCGGTGATGTTCTTGCGATGGGAAATTACTGTAGTGAGACTAATATTCAGTTTATCCGCGATCTCTTTGTTGATTAATCCTTTAGTGACCTGTATTAACACTTCGATTTCCCGCGCCGAAAGATCATCTTCCGACGGGAGTTTCATTCTATTATTGGGCTTATTGGAAAATAACTTCATGATCTCTGAAGTTAACTTCTTTTCCGGAAGAAAGATATTCACAATGTAATTGGAGGCAGGAAACGAATGATTACCCGCTCCGTGCATCATTATAATAGTCTTCTCTTTTCGTGGAAGGAAGAAGGCATTATAAAGAATATAGACTTGCGAGGAGATAAAATAGTGTGTGTACATATCCGGTGTATCATCCACAAAGCTTGAAAAGTCCGGGAAGATACGGATAGTAGTCTTCTGGAGTTGCTTCTCCAGCAACTGTTTCAATCCAATACAGGTCAGTGTGTTGGAATCTATAATTGCAATTTCTAATTCATCATTCATGCTTTCTCTTTTTAAGATTAAAACCTGTACCTACTTCCCTGCGCATTTCGCGGCACTCTCGGCACATCGTTCGCCATCTATGCCTGCGGAAACAATCCCTCCCGCATATCCGGCGCCTTCACCACAAGGAAACAACCCACGAATGGTGATGTGCTGCAAAGATTCTGCGTCACGGATGATTCTTACCGGTGAAGAAGTCCGGGTTTCCACTCCAATCAAGACGGCTTCGTTGGTGAGGAATCCATGAGAATATTGGCCGAATTGCTGGAAACCCAGTGAAAGTCGTTTGCTGATAAAGGATGGCATCCAGAAATGTAAGGGAGAAGAGACCAAGCCCGGGCTATAAGAGGATTCGGGCAGGGAGATTCCTAACTTTCCTTTGGTGAAATCCGCCATACACTGCGCGGGTGCGGTCTGGTTTCTTCCACCTTGCATCCAGCATTGATGTTCCAATTCTTCCTGAAATTCCATTAATGCGAGCGGACCATATTTGGCGTATTCCGGAAAGTCTTCGGGATGTATCTCGACTACCATGCCTGCGTTGCTCCACTTTGAGCCCCGGTTGGATGGAGACATGCCATTCACCACCACTTGTTCCGCACTACTGGCGGCGGGAACTACGAAACCTCCCGGACACATGCAGAAACTATACACACCTCTGCCTTCCACCTGAGTGACGAAACTATATTCCGCGGCGGGAAGATAATCGCCCCTTCCTTCTTTGTTGTGGTATTGTATCTGGTCAATCAGCATTTGCGGATGTTCCAATCGTACGCCTACGGCGATTCCTTTCGCTTCAATAGGCACATTATTGGCGGCCAACCAGCGGTAAACGTCGCGTGCTGAGTGACCGGTCGCCAGAATTACCGGACCCAAAAAGGTCTTTCCCGTGTTTGTTTCTATGCCTTTTAATTCATTATTCTCAATGATCAAGGACTCCATACGGGTTTCAAAGTGTACTTCACCTCCACATTCAATAATGGTATTGCGCATGTTTTCAATCACCTTCGGTAATTTATCCGTGCCGATATGCGGATGGGCATCCACAAGAATAGAGCTGCTTGCTCCGTGTTGGCAGAATATATTCAGAATCCGATCTGTATTTCCCCGCTTTTTACTGCGGGTATAGAGCTTCCCATCTGAAAAAGCACCTGCTCCCCCTTCACCAAAACTGTAGTTAGACTCGGGATTCACGGTTTGTTCCCGTGAAATCAGCGCAATATCCTTTTTCCGGTCGTGCACATTCTTGCCACGTTCCACCACAATTGGTTTTATCCCCAGTTCTATTAACCGGAGAGCGGCAAAAAGTCCGCCGGGACCTGCTCCAACCACGATGACTTGTGGAGCATTCTCCACCTTATTATATACAGTGTGCGTAAATTCATCATCCGTGGGAGTCTCATTGACATACGCACGCACCTTTAAGTTTACAAAAACCATTCGTTGGCGGGCATCAATGCTTCGTTTGAGAATGCGGACCGCATTAAGCTGTTTCAGAGAGATGCCATGCTCTCTGGATATATATGCCTTGAGTTGCTGTTCATTGGCGGCAATCTCAGGTAAGATTCGTAATTGTATTTCTTGTATCATTCTTCTTTTTCTGTGTTATCCAAACAGGCAGCGGAAGGCTTCTTCCACTTTTCTGACCGGGACCAGTTCGATATTTATTTTCTTTTTATCCAATCCCTGCAAATTATATTTAGGGATGATAATGCGCTTAAAGCCCAACTTTTCCGCTTCACCAATACGTTGTTCGATGCGATTCACCGGACGGATTTCGCCCGAAAGACCTACTTCGCCAGCCATACAGACTTCGCGTTCAATCCCTGTGTCCATGTTGGACGAAAGAATGGCGCTGATAACGGAAAGATCGATGGCCGGATCGCTTACTTTTAAGCCTCCGGCAATATTTAAAAAGACATCCTTCTGGGATAATTTGAATCCCACCCGTTTTTCCAGTACAGCCAGCAACATGTTCATGCGACGAAGGTCAAAACCAGTGGCGGAACGCTGAGGAGTGCCGTAGGCAGCCGAACTCACAAGTGCTTGTGTTTCGATGAGGAAAGGGCGGACTCCTTCGATGGCTGAAGCGATAGCTACTCCGCTCATCCCTTCATGATCCTGAGACAAAAGAAGTTCCGACGGATTGCTCACTTGTCGCAATCCATCCTGCCGCATTTCGTAAATGCCTAATTCGGAAGTACTTCCGAAGCGATTTTTGATAGAACGCAGGATGCGGTACATATAATGTTGATCTCCCTCGAATTGTAGCACCGTATCCACGATATGTTCCAAAACCTTGGGGCCGGCTATGCTACCCTCCTTGTTTATATGGCCAATGAGTAGCACGGAAGTGTCCGTCTCTTTGGCAAACTTCAGGATGGAAGCAGCACATTCGCGTACTTGGGCAATGCTCCCAGGCGAAGATTCGATGGTTTCCGTGGAAATGGTTTGAATGGAATCGATGATAACCAGTTCGGGACGGGTATTCTTGATGTGAATATAAATTTGCTCCAGGGAAGTTTCGCAGACAATGAGGCAATCCGAAGAGTTATGATGAATACGATCTGCCCGAAGTTTCAGTTGGCGGGCGCTCTCTTCACCGGAAACATAGAGAATGCGGCGGTCGGTCATCCGTAGTACCGTCTGTAACACCAGTGTAGACTTACCAATCCCCGGTTCTCCACCGATTAATACCAGCGATCCGGGTACCAGTCCACCTCCCAGCACACGGTTTAGCTCCTCATCCTTTAAGTCAATCCGAGGTTCATCGGAAGTAGTGATATCGCAAATGGATATCGGTTTCGCCTTAGGCGTTTCAATGCCCGAAACCGGCCGTTTATTAGGTATCTCCCTATGGACAACCTCTTCAATGTACGTGTTCCATTCCCCGCACGACGGGCATTTTCCAATCCATTTCGGTGAATCCTGCCCACAGTTAGAGCATACATATACGGTTTTATCTTTTGCCATCACTCACATCTGTTATATATAATTGCAAAAGTACCGATAATTTTTAAGAAACAGATTAATTAACCGTAATTTCTCCCGCGATGGAAATCTTCATCATTTGTCGCACCTCATTAGGTGGAAGCCTGTGTCCAAGGAGAAACATTAGTTTGGTAACGGCAGATTCCGTGGTACTGTCATATCCACTCAATATGCCCGCATCAAGCAATTGCCGTCCCGTTTCATATCTGTCCATTTCCACCGTACCCGCGCTACACTGGGTGATGTTGACAATTACAATTCCCCGCTCGTTGGCCTCAATAAGTAGATTGGTGAGCCATACTTTCCGGGGAGCGTTACCCGAACCGTAAGTTTCCAACACTACAGCCTTTAGTCCCGGAATAGCCAGTATTGCAGAGATCACACTCTCCTGAATACCGGGAAACAACTTAAGAACCACCACGTTTGTGTCTAAAGCCAAGTGCGGGGTAAGAGGCTTTTCGTTCGTACAATGATGAATGAGTGAAAGTTCATATTTTATGTGGATACCCACCCCCGCAAGTGCCGGATAATTATAAGAACGGAACGCATTGAAATTCTCCGCGTTTATTTTGGTTGTCCTGTTTCCTCTCATCAAGTGGTTTTCAAAGAAAATGCAAACCTCAGGAACCAGTGGTTTATTCTTGTATTTTGCTGCGGCAATCTCCAGACTCGTCATCAAATTTTCTTTTCCATCCGTGCGAAGTACTCCAATGGGAAGTTGTGACCCCGTGAGAATGACCGGTTTATTGAGATTCTCGAGCATAAAGCTGAGGGCGGAAGCTGTGTAAGCCATGGTGTCCGTGCCATGCAAAATCACAAATCCGTCATAGTCATTATAATTATCATAAATAATCCGCACCAACTCCGCCCATGCTTCAGGATCCATGTCCGAAGAGTCGCGGGGAGGATCGAACTGATAAGATTCTATATTGAAATCCAATTTCTTCAGTTCCGGAACATGTCTTTGCAGTTGTTCAAAGTTAAAGTTCTCCAAAGCCCCCGTTTCGGTATTCTCAATCATTCCGATAGTTCCTCCGGTGTAAATTATCAATACGGAAGTATATTCTGCTTTCATCCTTTATATTTTACCAATGTAAAGCTACAAATATAGGAAATAATCTTTTATTTAATATCATAATGACATAAAACTCTGAAAAAACTTTCTGAAGAAACCGTTACAGACTTTCACAAGAATTAAAGAAGCTCGGATAGTATCTTCCGAGTCCATTTTTTAGCGCCGAGGAGACATAGAAAAGAAGCTGTACAAAAGAAAGCAATCTTTTGTACAGAACAATACAATCTTCCGTACAAAAGATTTCATTGTTTTGTACAAGATATTTCCAATCATTCCTCTCGTTCTAATAAAATGGCGCAAAGAAAAAGAGAAATTTTTCCGGTTTCTTTCTCTTTTCTATTCATTTTATCACATTTTTTTGCCGAAAACGAATAGATTGATAAAAAGAATTCGTATTTTTGCACCACTTATCAACAATGATAGAACCTAAGAGTATGACAAATTACTATCCACATATCACCTCCATGTGCACCACGACCCTTTGGGGTTAATGATAGTTTTGTGTTTCTACGTGAATCACGCTTACAGACAGTAGGCATTAATTAAAAATCATTTTTATTTAGTTTATCCATATTAACTTGTGCCTTAACGGTGTGAGTTCCTAAAATTATAAACATGAAAGTAATGAAATTCGGCGGAACATCCGTAGGTTCCGTGAACAGTATTTTAAATGTTAAAAAGATAGTAGAATCATCTGAAGAATCCGTAATTGTAGTAGTCTCCGCATTGGGAGGAATCACCGATAAATTGATTCATACTTCCCGGATAGCTGCCGCGGGCGATGCGTCTTACGAGACGGAGTTTAAAGAGATAGTGAGACGTCACGCCAATATGGTGAAAGAAGTGATTCCCGCGGGCGACCGGCAGATGGCCCTTCAAAAACAAGTCCGTGCCCTTCTGGATGAGCTGAAAGATATATTTCAGGGAATCTGTTTGATAAAAGACCTCTCCGCAAAAACAGCAGACACTATTGTGAGCTATGGTGAAAGGCTCTCATCTATTATTGCCGCCGCGCTGATCACTGACGCAAAGTGGTACGATGCCCGTAAATTTATCAAGACTGATTACAAACACGGCAAACATCAGTTGGACAGAGAATTGACCAATGAACTGGTGAAAGAAGTATTCAAAGAAATCCCCCGTGTATCCCTTGTACCCGGATTTATATCTTCAGATAAAGTAAGTGGTGATGTGACCAATCTGGGCAGAGGAGGATCGGACTATACCGCTGCGATTTTGGCGGCCGCTCTGGACGCTTCCGTATTAGAGATCTGGACGGATGTGGATGGCTTTATGACAGCCGACCCGAAAGTGATCACCGCTGCCTATCCTATTAGCGAACTCAGCTATGTGGAAGCTATGGAATTGTGCAATTTCGGAGCAAAAGTGATTTATCCTCCCACTATCTATCCCGTGTGTCACAAGAATATTCCGATCATTGTAAAAAACACTTTTAATCCCTCCGCGCCGGGAACTATAATTGTTCAGGATAAATCCGCCACCGGAGGAAAGGCCATCAAAGGCATTTCATCTATCAATGATACCAGCCTGATCACTGTTCAGGGATTGGGGATGGTAGGGGTCATCGGTGTTAATTATCGCATCTTCAAAGCTTTGGCTAAAGGCGGTATCAGTGTGTTCATGGTGTCTCAGGCATCTTCCGAGAATAACACTTCCATTGGAGTAAGAACCGCCGATGCGGAATTAGCTTGTGAGGTACTCAATGAAGAGTTCGCCAAAGAAATAGAAATAGGCGAGATTAGTAGTGTGATGGCCGAGAATGGACTGGCAACGGTAGCTGTTGTAGGCGAGAATATGAAGCATACTCCCGGCATTGCAGGAAAACTTTTTGGTACGCTGGGACGTAACGGTATTAATGTGATAGCCTGCGCGCAAGGAGCTTCCGAGACAAACATCTCTTTTGTAATTGATGCCCGTTCTCTTCGCAAAACACTTAATGTGATTCACGATTCATTCTTTTTGTCCGAATATCAGGTATTGAATCTCTTTATCTGTGGAATTGGTACGGTAGGCGGAAGTCTGATTGATCAAATCCGCTGTCAGCAGCAAAACCTGATGCATCAAAACGGATTGAAGTTGAATGTGGTTGGGATTTCTAACCATGCTTACGCGCTTTTCCGCCGTGAAGGAATTGATCTGACTAATTGCAAGGAACAATTACGTAAAAAAGGATTGGCAAACTCGCCGGAAGTTCTTAGAAATGAAGTGATCGGGATGAACATATTCAACTCGGTATTCGTTGATTGTACAGCAAGTGCTGAGGTGGCTTCCATCTACAAAGAATTGCTATCGCACAACATTTCGGTGGTAGCCGCCAATAAAATAGCCGCTTCTTCTAAGTATGAGGATTATTTTGAGTTGAAGCAGATTGCCCGTCATCGTGGAGTGAAATTTCTTTTCGAGACAAACGTGGGCGCTGGTCTTCCGATTATAAACACTATTAATGACTTGATCAATAGTGGTGACCGGATTATAAAGATAGAAGCTATCCTGTCCGGCACATTGAATTATATCTTCAACAAGATTAGTGCCGATGTACCTTTTAGCCAAACCGTCAAGATGGCTCAGGAGGAACATTATTCAGAACCCGACCCTCGTATAGATCTCAGCGGGAAAGACGTGATTCGTAAACTGGTGATTCTGGCGCGTGAGGCGGGTTATCAGCTGGAACAGGAGGATGTGGAGAAACATCTCTTTGTACCCGAGGAGTTCTTCACCGGAAATCTGGAAGAATTCTGGAAAAAAGTGCCTTCCCTCGACGCGGATTTTGAAGCAAAAAGGAAAGTACTGGAAAGTGAAAAGAAACATTGGCGGTTTGTCGCCAAACTCGACGAAGGTAAGGCTTCCGTGGGACTGCAAGCGGTGGATGCCCGGCATCCATTCTACGGTCTTGAGGGAAGTAACAATATAATCCTGCTCACCACCGAGCGTTACCGTGAATATCCTATGATGATCCAGGGATACGGAGCGGGAGCGGGGGTGACTGCCGCGGGAGTTTTTGCAGATATAATGAGTATTGCTAATATCAGATAGTATGAAACATATAATAATATTGGGTGATGGTATGGCCGACTGGCCAGTCAAGTCATTACAAAACAAGACGCTTTTGCAATATGCAAAGACACCTTACATGGATTTACTAGCAAAAAAGGGGAAAACTGGACAGTTGATCACAGTGGCTCCCGGTTTTCATCCCGGAAGTGAAGTCGCAAACTTATCCGTATTGGGCTATAACTTACCACAAGTGTATGAAGGTCGCGGTCCGCTCGAGGCTGCCAGCATCGGAGTAGACTTAAAACCCGGAGAAATGGCCATGCGTTGCAATCTGGTTTGCATCGATGGAGAAATTCTAAAGAACCACTCTTCCGGACATATCACTACAGAAGACGCGGATGTGCTGATCAAATTTTTGCAAGAAAAGCTGGGGAACGATAAAGTCCGTTTTTACACCGGAGTCTCTTACCGACACTTATTAGTAATAAAGGGCGGAAATAAAAATCTGGATTGTACCCCTCCCCACGATGTGCCACTTCATCCGTTCCGCCCACTATTGGTTAAGCCAACGGTTCCCGAAGCACAAGAAACCGCCAACCTTATCAATGACCTGATCCTTCAATCGCAGGAATTACTTAAAAATCATCCTCTCAATCTGAAACGAATAGCCGATGGCAAAGACCCTGCAAATAGCATCTGGCCATGGTCGCCGGGCAATCGTCCGCAGATGGAACCCATTACGCAAACTTTTCCTTCCATCAAAAAAGGCGCGGTAATCTCAGCGGTGGACTTAATCAATGGAATTGGATATTATGCCGGACTTCGCCGCATCACGGTGGAAGGAGCAACCGGCCTTTATGATACAAATTATGAGAACAAAGTAGCCGCGGCACTTGAGGCCCTTGCTACAGACGATTTTGTTTACCTGCATATTGAGGCCAGTGATGAGGCCGGACACGAAGGAGATGTGGCATTGAAACTGAAAACCATTGAAAATCTGGATGCGCGGGCAGTCGGCCCCATCTATGAAGCCGTGAAAGATTGGAAAACACCTGTGGCAATCGCCGTGCTTCCCGATCATCCCACCCCTTGCGAACTCCGGACACACACCTCCGATCCGGTACCCTTCTTTATTTATTACCCCGGCATCGAAGCCGACTCCGTGCAGACCTTTGATGAACTTTCGGTGAAAGAGGGCGCATACGGCTTACTAAAAGAAGATGAATTTATTAAAGCATTTTTGAATAACGATACAAACAGATAAAGCAATGAAATATTACAGTACGAATAAGCAGGCACCGGTTGCTGATTTGCAGGAAGCGGTGGTTAAAGGGCTTGCGTCTGATAAAGGACTTTTTATGCCACAGACAATCAAGCCTCTGTCAAAAGAGTTTTTTGATCAGATTGAGACGATGAGTTTTCAGGAAATATCTTATCGTGTGGCAGATGCTTTCTTCGGGGAAGATCTCCCTGCCGATACGTTGAAGCAGATTGTATATGATACCCTGAACTTTGATGTTCCTTTAGTGAATGTGGCGGAAAATATCTATTCCTTGGAACTTTTTCACGGTCCCACATTGGCATTTAAAGATGTGGGCGGCCGGTTCATGGCTCGTCTCCTTGGATATTACATCAAGAAGCAAGATCAAAAGAATGTAAACGTATTAGTCGCCACCTCGGGTGATACAGGAAGTGCCGTGGCCAACGGCTTTCTCGGAGTGGAAGGTATCCATGTGTATGTGCTTTATCCAACAGGGAAAGTGAGTGAGATACAAGAAAAACAGTTTACCACCCTCGGACAAAATATCACGGCACTAGAAGTCGACGGAACATTCGATGACTGTCAGGCACTCGTCAAGTCAGCCTTTATGGATAAAGAGCTGAATGAACATCTTTCATTAACCTCTGCCAACTCCATCAATGTGGCGCGTTTTCTTCCGCAAGCCTTTTACTATTTCTATGCCTACGCACAATTGAAGAAACTAGGCAAGGCCGGTAAAATAGTAGTCTGTGTACCCAGTGGAAACTTCGGGAACATCACGGCCGGACTCTTTGCCAAACGGATGGGACTTCCCATTTCAAGATTTATCGCATCCAACAATCAGAATGATATATTCTATCAATACCTGAAGACGGGGCACTATTCCCCACGCCCTTCTGTAGCCACCATTGCCAACGCCATGGATGTGGGAGATCCAAGTAACTTTGCCCGAGTGCTCGATCTTTATGGCGGAAGTCATGAGAAAATAGTAGAGGACATAAGTGGCGCCACCTATACCGATGAGCAAATCAGTGAGACCGTGCAGTGGGTTTATAACAAAACACACTATTTACTAGATCCTCATGGAGCCTGTGGATACAGAGCACTAGCCGAGAACCTGCGACCAGACGAGACAGGAGTATTTCTGGAAACAGCACACCCCGCTAAATTTCTGGAAACAGTGGAAAAGATTATCGGAGAAAAGATAGATATCCCCGCCAAATTGCAAGCCTTTATGCGTGGGGAGAAAAAAACGATTCCAATGACAAAGGATTTTGCCGCGTTCAAACACTATTTGATGGGCGTTTAAATGAGGCTTGAAAAAGAATAGTGGTGTACATGGTGTAGATAAAATAACCTTTTTCCAGTTCTGAAAATAGAATTTCAAAAATGTTGTAATTTGCAGAATTGATTAAAACTTTTTTCTGAGAGCGTGAAAAGCCTTTTTTAAGTACACCATCTACTACCCTGTTTTTTGTATACCGCTTGTAATGAAGCACTTTGTGAAATTTAAAAAAGGGTATTTGTTTAGTTATGAATGACGCTTGCTCTATATTGACCTTTAAAAGAGGAGAAAATCCTCTCTTTTATGCTACCTATCCTCTCTAAAATCACTACTTTGGAACAGATTTTGCAGAATTAACTCTTTCTTTCTCGAGAGGATTTGTATCGGAGATAATGGTGAATTCAATTATAATGAAGATGAAAAAATTAGTAAAATTATGATATATTGAGCTTCTGATGTTGATAGTTGATGCAATGGTTTCAGATTCATCCGGATATTTTGGTTGATAACGGATAGTTTGTTTTTGATTGTTCCTTCGCTCATTGATAGGTTACGGGCTATTTCAGAAACACTATAGTTGTTTTTGTAAAGAGAAAAAATCTTTCGATCAGTCTCAGGCAAAGACTTCATTACTTTCTCTGTAATATCTATAATCTCTTTTACCGTTATTTCTTCTATTATGTGTGTGTATCGAGGTTCTATTTCTGCAATTTCCGACAAAAACTCATTAATTTCAATCGTAATATACTTGCTTCTTTTGCGGAAATTATCAAGAATACGCTTGGTTAGCAAGCAGTAGAGGAAACCCAACGCACAATCTTTCTCATTTGTTTTTATGATTTCGGGTTTCATCCACACGTTCTTCCAGAAATCTTGAAGAAAGTCTTCTGTTGATTCTTTATTTCCTAAACGAGCAAATGCGATTCGATACATCCTGTTTTCATATCGGTTATAGAATTCCGTAAAAGCCGAACGATTTTTATGGGTAATTTCGTATAAAAGAATTTTGTCTGTTGTCATAATTGCATGTTTTTTCAGTCTGCGAAGTTATTCAGGTTGTATTTCAACTTTGCTACAAATAAATGAAGGTGATGTTAAGCTTTTTATGCTGATATTATATTCTCATAAATAAGCTATTTATAAATAAAAAATCATTATCCTATCTAATGTTCTAATAGCTAATTATTTACCTATATCTGCTTATAATTTAAGTGTTTTTAACGTGAAACTTTACTTTCTAATTACGATTTACATATAGAGGGATATATGAAGTCTTGAAAAAAAAAGAAACGAAATATTAGAAATATATAAATGAATAATAAACAGGATAAGAATACAGGCAAGCGTTTGGAAGCCTTGAGTAAATTTTTAGATATGTATCTAAAAGGAGGACTAAACAATGATCAAAAAGAACTTGCCGAGAAACTGAGTAGAAGTAAAAAGGAATCAAGCTTGAGTGATGATGAAGTAAAAGAGGGATCTGCCAGAGTCTGGGACCGAATTCTTGCTAAGATAGATTTTAAAAATGGCAGAAAGACGCGGACTGAAGAGAGGAAAAAGAAAATCTGTTCTGTTATTTTGTTTATGCATAGATATATCGCTGTTGCTGCGATCTTTATTTTTATTTTAGGCGGGAGTTTGCTTTTGCTTAAAAATACGTATCAACAAACAGGACAAATATCAGATTCAACATTGGCAACCTGTTCTAAGATATATTATGAAACGAAATGGGATATAAAAATAGTAACGTTGCCCGATGGCTCTAAAATTTATTTAAACAAAGATAGTAAGCTTGCTTTTATAAAAGAAGAATTTAATCATATAAAACGTGAAGTCTGGTTAGATGAGGGGGAAGCTTTTTTCGAAGTAACAAAAAATCCAGCAAAACCATTCATTGTTTACTGTGGTAACTTGAAGACAGTTGTGCGAGGAACATCATTCAATGTAAAGGCATATAAGGAACTAAAGGAAAATACGGTATCCGTAAGAACTGGACGGGTTGAAATACAAACTGCAAATAAAACATTAGCAATTCTAACTCCAAACAAACAACTGACTTATAATAAATCGGAGGGCACTTATGAATCTGCTCAAGTAGACTGGTCAGATGCTGCTGCTTGGATGGAAGGCCGATTGGTTTTGAATAATGCAAACGCAGCTGAATTAAAGTTAAGATTTAAACAATACTTTAATGTTAGTTTGGTCATTAAGAGTGGCGTTTTAAGTAAGGCCAAATTTAATGCCTCTTTTCAAAAAGGATGTACACTTCAGGATGCACTTAATGTAGTTGGGAATCTCTATGGGCTAAAATATACAATGGATAATAATAATGTAAAAATATTCAATTAAACATGTTGATGGTTTGATAATCTACAAAATCCGAAAGAAGTGAGTAACTTATCCGGAGAGTGAGTACTACATTGGATTGTAAGAATTGAATTCCTTATTTTTTATTAAGGTCGCATTTGAATGAATAGCTAAGGTTAATCATTCAAAAAGTATCAGAATATAGTTCTTCTGTAATGAGAGGGAGAGGGGCTCTGTTGTCTTAATCTGGATGGATATGAAAATATTAATATATTTATAATCAGCTAAATAAATCATTTAATAACTAAATTATTATGGGAATAAAGAAAATTAAAACAAAGGGAATTTGGACTAGTCTGTTGGTGTTATGGCTTTGTCTCTTTTTTACAAATAAAGCTTTCTCTCAAACAGTTAATTTTAATTTCCCATCGGAATTACTGACTGAGAGACTAAATAAAATCAGTAAGGTTAGTAAGGCGGTCATTGCTTTCGATGCGAATGCTATAGATGTACGAGTTAATGCGCTTAATGCAAAATATTTGACCGTGGATCAGATGTTAGCAAATAGTCTTGGCTCGACAGGCTTATATTATAAAAAGATTTCTGAAGGTTCTTATGTGATTGTTAAAATGCAACATATGAGCCAAAAGAATGATAAGAATAAGAATGTGTCAGGCATTATCACGAATAAAAATGGTGAGCCAATTATTGGAGCCAATGTTATGGAGAAATCAACTAATGGAACCGGAACAATAACCGGAACCGTTTCTGATTTAGAAGGAAAGTATTCTCTTTCTGTTAGTTCTTTTTCTGAAATCACAGTTTCCTGTCTAGGTTATAAAACAAAGAAAATAAAAGTTGGGTCAGGATCAGTCCTTGACATTGTTTTGGAAGATGCCGCCCATACATTAAGTGACGTTGTAGTGGTTGGTTATGGTACTCAGAAGAAAGTAAATGTAACCGGAGCGGTTGACCAGGTCACAAGTGAAGTATTCGAAAACCGTTCGGTAACAAATGTGACTCAAGCTTTACAGGGAGCAGTTCCCAACCTGAACATCACACTAAAAGACGGAAAACCGACTCGTTCTGCAGATTATAATATCCGTGGAACTACTTCTATCGGTCAGGGTGGCAGCGCTTTGGTGCTGATTGATGGCGTTGAAGGTGATCCTGCCATGTTAAACCCCAATGATATTAGCAGTGTTTCTGTATTAAAAGATGCCGCATCCGCTGCTATTTACGGTGCACGTGGTGCTTTTGGTGTGGTGCTGATTACAACCAAAAATCCGGTAGAAAATAAAACAACCGTATCATACACCGGTAATTTCACGATGCAATCTCCGGTGGATGTGCCTGATTTGGTTACGGATGGTTATACTTACGCAAGAATGTTTTTAGAGGCTTATTCAGCCTGGAATAATTATTCTGCAACGCCAAAGAATATAAATAAAACACAATCTTTTACAACTTCCTGGTTAGATACGTTTAAATCACGAAAAGAACAGGGAATTACCGGAGAAGTGGAAACCGACGCTAACGGCAATTATATCTATTATGGTAATACCGACTATTATAAAGAACTGTATAAAGACCATGTATTTGCTCAGGATCACAATCTTTCTGTTACAGGAAGTTCCGGTAAGATAAGTTATTACGTCACGGGCCGTTATTATGATTACGATGGACTTTTCCGTTATAATACAGATGATTATCAGATGTTGAATTTACGTGCTAAAGGTTCTATTAAGGTGAACGACTATCTTACAATAGATAATAACATGGATTTTTCTAATATGGATTATCATAATCCAACTAATATTGGTGAAGGTGGTTCTATCTGGCGCAATCTGTCAGATGAAGGACATCCAAGTGAACCGATCTTTAATCCGGACGGAAGTTTGACGATGTCTGCTGCTTATACAATCGGAGACTTTATTTATGGAAAGAATGGAATTGATACAAAGAACAATGTATTAAAAAACACAATAGGCTTTACCGTTTCTTTTCTGGATAATAAGCTGCATATTAAAGGTGATTTTACTTTTCGGAATACCAATGAGAAAATGACAGAACGCCGTGTCCCTGTTCCTTATAGCAATACGGTCGGTAAAACCGTTTTATTGGGTTCACAATATAACGATTTAAAGGAAAGTGACCTTGAAACGAATTACCTGGCAACCAATATTTATTCCGAATATGAAAATACGTTCGCGGAAAGCCACTACTTTAAAGGAATGGTGGGTTATAATTATGAACAGTCCAGATATAAAAGTCTTTATGTGCAACGCAATGGCTTGTTGACAGAAGACTCCAAAAATATAAATATGGCACTTGGCGAATCTATTAATACTTCCGGTAATTATAATAAATGGAGAATAGCAGGCGGTTTCTTCCGTTTGAACTATGGTTACAAAGATCGTTATTTACTTGAAGTGAACGGACGATACGACGGTTCATCTAAATTCCCGACAAATGAGCAATGGGCATTCTTCCCTTCCGTATCAGCCGGGTATAGAATATCAGAAGAACCGTTCTGGCATGTAAACGATAATCTCTTTTCCGATTTAAAGATTCGTGCTTCTTATGGTTCACTGGGAAATGGCAATATAAATCCTTATAGCTTTATGGAATTATTCTCCATCAATACTTCAGGACGTGTTTTGAACGGCGCCAAGAATAAGTATACAAGCGCACCGGCTGTATTACCGGATGGCCTTACCTGGGAAAAGGCTACAACGTCCAATATTGGTCTTGACTTTGGTATGTTGAAAAGACGTCTTCAATTTTCGGGTGATGCTTATATCCGGAAGACAACAGATATGTATACTGTCGGTGTTACACTACCGGAAGTGTTTGGAGCCGGCTCACCTAAAGGAAACTATGCGGACATGACTACAAAAGGTTGGGAAATAACCCTTAAATGGAAAGATAATTTCAGATTGGCAAATAAACCTTTCAATTACGAAGTACGTGCTACATTAGCTGATTATACTTCTAAAATAGACCGTTACAATAATTCCACGAAAAGTCTTGGAGATTATTATGAAGGACAGACCGTTGGAGAAATCTGGGGATATGAAACGGAAGGACTTTTTACATCACAGGAAGATATCGATAGCCACGCTTCACAAAAGTTATTCAAATCCTCCACAAAAGGAATCTGGTATCCGGGAGATGTGAAAATGAAAGATTTGGATGGTAACAAGGTGATTGATTATGGTACGAATACCTTGAATGATCATGGAGACTTGAAAGTTATCGGCAATAGCCTGCCTCGTTACTCCTATAGCTTTAATTTAAGCGCAGATTGGAATAATATTTTTATCTCTGTTTTCTTCCAGGGAGTAGGCCGCCAGAATTGGTATCCGAGTAGCGAATGTGTGTTCTGGGGACAGTATAACCGTCCATATAATAACATTCCTAAATGGCATTTAAATAATTACTGGACAAAAGATAATACGGATGCTTATTTCCCCCGTTATGCAGGTTATAATACATCAATAAGAGATACGAAGCAGACCCGTTATTTACAGAACATAGCTTATATACGTCTGAAAAATCTGCAAATAGGCTATAATTTGCCTAAACAGATTATTTCAAAAGCAAAAATGCAAAGTGCCCGTATCTATCTTTCCGGCGAGAATTTATGGTGTTGGTCTCCATTGTATAAACATACCAGAGATATCGATGTGGCCAGTATTTATGGATCAGATCCTGATTTGACTGATGGGAACAGTGGAAATGGGAATAACTATCCGGTTATGAGTAGTGTTAGTTTAGGTTTATCTGTAACATTTTAATTACTGAAATATGAAAAAAATAGTATATTCATTTTTATTGTTAAGCTGCTTTTTTTCGTCTTGTTCTTTGGACGAGGAACCACAAGCCTCAGCATCAAAAGATGTTATTTTTGGAACGGAGAGTGGATTGAAAACATATTCATATTCCTTTTACAACATGTTGCCTTCGGCTTCTGATGCACATAAAAAGGATGAGATGTGTGATTATGGAGCAGTCAATAGCTTTGACTCATTCTTACGTGAAGGCGCTTATTCCGCTGAAACAAGTAGTGGCTGGTCCTGGGGTGATCTTCGGAATATCAATTACTTTATTGCGAATTGTGTAGATGAATCGGTTGATGAGTCTGTCCGGAATAATTATATTGGTTTGGCGCGTTTCTTTCGTGCCTATTTCTACTATAATATGGTCATCCGTTTTGGTGATGTGCCCTGGATTGATAAACCGTTAGGCGTAAATGATGAACAGTTATTTGCTCCTCGTGATTCCCGGACTGTTGTAATGGATAAAGTACTTGAGGATTTGAACTTTGCCTGTGAAAATATCAGTGCAACAAAGGATGCCACCGGTTCACTCGTTACTAAATGGGTAGCTTATGCCTTGAAATCCCGGATTTGTTTGTTTGAAGCTTCTTATCGCAAATATCATACAGAATTAGGCCTTACCGACTCCGCGGATAAGTGGTACCAGGAAGCAGCCAGTGCTGCTGAAACCGTGATGAAGGAATCAGGTTATTCTTTATATACCGGAAAAGGAACAGATCTTTCTTATCGTACGCTTTTCACAAGTGACGATCCTGTGACAAGCGAAGTTATGCTGGCAAGTTGCTGTAGTAAAGAACTGGCCGTATTGAATGATGCAAACTGGTATTGGACATCCGGCACTTATGGACCTCGTTTCAGTATGATTCGCGCATATATCAATACTTTCCTGAACATTGACGGCACACCGTTTACAGATAAAGCCGGTTATGAAACGATGTCGTTTTACGATGAATGTCAGAACCGTGATAAACGTTTGGCTCAGATTATACGTACTCCCGGCTATAAAAGAGATGGCCTTCCTGCCGCTCCAAACTTCAACGGTTATTCTTATACCGGATATCAGCCGATAAAGTTCTCTTTGGATGACTCTTATTATGATTCCGGGTCATTGAACACAAATGCTATTCCTTTATTCCGGTATGCGGAGGTATTGCTTAATTATGCCGAAGCAAAGGCTGAATTAGGAACATTGACGGATGTAGACTGGAAAAATACAATTGGCGCTTTACGCGCACGGGCTGGTATTACTGGTGGTTTAACTACTAAACCGACAACTATTGATGCATATTTCCAAAAGAATTACTTCCCTGACATATCAGATGCTTCCATTTTAGAGATACGCAGAGAACGCTCGATAGAACTGGCTTTGGAAGGTTTCCGTTTTACAGATTTAAAACGATGGAAACGTGGAGAGTTGATGACCATGCGCTGGACTGGCATTTATGTGCCCGCGCTGAATACACCAATGGATTTAGATAAAGATGGAACAGACGACGTTATCTTCTATCAGGGAGGGAAACCGACTGGTCTTCCTGCTTCCTGTACTCCGGTTGATGTTTCTTTGGGAACTCAACGGGCATTATCTGAAGGTACACATGGTTATCTGACCTGGTCTGATAACGATCCAAGAAAATGGTATGAAGATGGGCGTCAGTATTATTATCCGATTCCCGCATTGGTAATAGTAAAGAATCCGAATCTAACCCAAAATCCTGGTTGGGAATAATAAAATATATAAATTATATGAAGAAAATATTTTCTATACTCCTGTCAGTGCTTTTATTGGCAGGATGTGCGAATGCGCAGGCTAAAGGTCCGAACGCGTTTCCCAAAAGTAAAATAAAAGTAAATGTAGCAACATTCAACCTACGGATGGATACTCCATTGGATGGAGAGAATGCCTGGCCGAATCGTAAAGAGAGGGTGAAAAACCTTATACGTTTCTATGATTTCGACATTTTTGGAACACAGGAAGGTTTTAAACACATGCTGGACGGTATCGCAGAACTTGATGGATACACTTATGTCGGTGTAGGCAGAGATGATGGTAAAGAGGATGGAGAACATTCTGCAATCTTTTATAAAACGGGGCGTTTTGAAATACTTGACAAAGGTGATTTCTGGTATTCGGAAACACCGGATGTGCCGGGAAAAGGTTGGGATGCGACCTGTTGTAACCGCATTTGTTCCTGGGCAAAGTTTCGGGAGAAAAAATCCGGTCGTGAATTCTTTTTCTTCAACTCCCATTATGATCATCAGGGAAAAATTGCCCGCCGGGAATCATCTAAATTGTTATTGACTAAGATAAAATCCATCGCAGGTAACGCCCTTGTATTTGTAACAGGTGATTTTAACGCAGTTCCATCTGATGAACCCATTCAGATTATATTGGCAGATGGACTATTAAAAGATTCTAAAGCGTTGAGCAAACAGCCTCCTTATGGAACGGAAGGAACAGTTAATGGATTTAAGTTGGATGCTCCCATGAAGAATAGGATAGATTATATATTCGTCACCGATGGCATTCATGTAAATAAGTATGGTGTATTAAATGAGATGCAATATGGCCATTTACCTTCTGATCATTTTCCCGTAATGATTGAAGCTGAATTCTAACTCAGGTAAAAGGAAGAAAGAGTTGCAGTCTGTTTCAACTGATAAAGTCTTACGACTTGGTCTCAAAAACAGCTCACTGCAACTCTTTTTAGGGTAGAGCTTTCTTTTAAATGTTTTTTAAATATGATGCACATATTCGTGATTAATCTAAATTGAAACTAATATACTCAATTATAAGCTATTTTCCTCTTAATTAATCTAATTTTCGACCTTATTGTAAATAAAACATGTTATGTTTGCCACTATAGAGAATAAATATAGCATGTTATGAAAGAAACAAAAATTAATTATTGTAGTAAAGAGATAATAATTGAAGATTTATGTCATATTTTTTGCATTCAATACTCTGATATTTATTACTTTAAATATCAAAGTCCATATGTGGTTATTTTTACCCTATCAGGAAAAGAAATTTATGTATTTATATCCGCTCATGTTCTACAATGAAACTAAAAAACAAAGCCAAAAAATCATGAAAACGATATGTAAAGAAATAGTTCTCATTGTATTGATTTTCTTTTTAGCATTAAACCATTTATTTGGTCAACAAGAAATTTCTTTATATTTTATTATGAATCCATTTAACACTGCATATAAATGATTTGGGCCAGTATCGGTCGTTATAGCTGTAGTTTGTGGACGTGCTTGAGAAAAAGGCGTGGATAATGTTGACAGCCAATTATAATATATAATTGATAACTATATAATTACTATGAAAACAGAAATTAACATGAACAAAGATATTATTGGTCAAATTCATAAACAGAATTTATCAAGTGATTCTGTAATGGATATTATGGAAGGACGGATAGAACGGTTTAATGAATTTGTGATGTCAAAAGATATCAATAAATTACCTGTCGGCCTATTTTGTGGAAAAATGGGATTGTGTATCTATTTCTATCATCAAGCAAGAGACTCTGGAAGTCGTAGGTACAAAATATTTGCCGACAAACTATTAAATTCAATTTTAAACCAGCTTAACAATAAATCTGTTATTGACCTTGAAGACGGTCTGATAGGAGTATGTCTTGGATTGAATTATTTACTTGAAAAGGGTTTCAAAAAAGGGAATATAAATTATATTTTATCCGAATTAGATGATAAAATCTATAATGCAACCTGGTTTCAGCTTCTTGATCCCAATCTTAGTCTCTCCAATATGCTACAACCCGTTTTAGAAGCAGCACTTTATTTCAGTATTAGACTTCAACATCCGGGATTAAGAAAAAACAACAGGATCCTGTTTGAGTCTATAGTTATAAAAGCTATCAATAATATACAGAATTTGTATGATTATCAGGAATTATTTTCAGAACCCCAAACATATTCAATAAACCAGTATCTGCTTACCAATTATATATATGTACTCACCTTGGTGTATAAATTAGGATTTTACAACTACAAAATTGACAAAATATTCGATGAAATATATCCCAAGATTGCAAGTAACTATCCGATACTGCAATCAAATCGCTTGCAATTGCAATCTACCCTATCAATATTGAATATCCATATCAAAAGTGAATCAATGGATACTTATGTAGGGCGTTTGAAACAGGAACTAGACTACGTCTCTATGATTAAAACAGAATTTAGAAACAAAAATATTTTGTTGGCAAATGGTATATGTGGCGTATATATCCTTCAGAATATGCTATTCAACAACAGAGAATTTCCGAGATCTATACTCATAGATAAAATTATACAATCCGAGCTATGGGATGACGTATCCAAAGATGAAGTTACATTAAATGCGACTATAGGTTTGTTTTCTGGCCTTGCAGGAGTTATCTTGGTTTATCAACAACTAACAAAAAAATAATTTCATGAAACAGAACTTATTAGATCTTACATTTCTAATTCCTATACGATTGGATACTATAATCCGGTTAGAAAATATGCTCCTTTCAGTAAAATATATCCAAAGACACTTCGAAACCAATATATTGCTGTTAGAAGCGGACAGATACAATAATGGAGTTATAGAAAAGATGCTCAATAGAAAGATTAATTATTGCTTCGTTGAAGATCACGACCCTGTCTTTTATAGGACAAAATACCTAAACAGGATGACGGAGATGACAATAACTCCCTATATTACGATCTGGGATTCTGATGTCATCATACCTAAAGAACAGATTATGTATAGTATAGAAAGACTCCGAACGAATGAGGTAGATATGATCTATCCTTTCGACGGGCATTTCTACGACATCTCCGAGCCTATCAGAAACTTATATTTGAAAAATCAAAGCCTGAAGATGTTATCTTCACAAATTTTAAAGATGCATTTGATTTATGGTAATAAAGCTGTAGGTGGTGCTTTTATGGTTAACAAACAAGCCTATATCGAATCTGGGAAAGAGAATGAAAATTTCTATGGTTGGGGACCTGAGGACGGTGAGCGTTTCTGGCGATGGAAGAATTTGGGAATGAGAGTTGAATTAACACCTGGCAATCTTTATCATCTGTCTCATCCCCGAGGGATGAACAGTCGCATTAGGTCTATACATCAAATTCGACAAACCCAAAGGGAATTGATGCTCGTTCAACAAAGTTCTAAGGAAGAAATCCAACAAAGTATTTATATATCCAAGTATCTATAAATTAAAGATCAATCTTATGTCTATATTTAAGAGTATTATATCACCTATGCAAAACTGCGACGAAATTGCTATCCGGTTCTGCCAATTACTAAGGGTGAAGGTCACAGCAACCTCATTAAGGAAAAAAATTACAGAACATCCCGACTACCCGAGTTTATTGTCTATAAGTGATACATTGCGAATATTTAAAGTTGCCAATCTGGGATTAAAAACGACAACAAATAATTTTCATACTTTCCCGACACCTTTCATTGTACAAGTTAAGGGCAATAAGTCTGGGCACAATCTATTTGGCATTATCAATGAGCTTCTACCTAATCAGAAAATCAGTTGGTACAATCCGGAAAAGAAAAAAAATGAACAAACAAGCAAAAATGACTTTAATGATTTATTTACCGGTTATGTAATGCTGGCTGAGAGCAATACAGATTCGGGAGAAACAGAGTATGAAAAAAAAAGAAATGAGCAACGAATGCGCAATTTCTGGAATACTGTCATCGCTTTGATATTGCCAATTCTTTTACTTCTTATTATTGGTTACACATCATTCATGAAAGGATTTTTAAATTCTTTTTTCCCGATATGTTTTGCTCTTGTAACTTTAGCAGGAACTATCACTGGAGCCTTATTGTTGCTTTACGAGGTAGATCAACACAATCCGGTTCTACAGAAAGTTTGCCATAGTGGAAAGAAGACCAATTGTGGAGCTATCCTCAATTCTGAAGCCTCACATATCTGGGGAATCAGTTGGTCATCCATCGGATTCGCCTATTTTTGTGGAATGCTCATTGCCCTTATGACTACAAGCCTGACGGGTGCTACGATGCTCTCTGTCGCCGCTTTATGTAACCTGTTGGCTTTGCCCTATATATTCTTTTCGCTCTATTATCAGGGACTAATCGCCCGACAGTGGTGTCCCATGTGTCTGACGGTGCAAGCCTCTTTGGTATTGCAATTCTTAATAGCTTTAGGTGGCCATTTTTTGAGTATTCCCTCCCAAAAAGAGATTCCAGCGGCATTGGCTATTGCAACTTGTTTTGGCGTTGTTTTTCTTTCCGTGCAGTTGCTGATACCTTCTCTGCAAAGATCAAAAGAGGGTAAACATGCCCAGCAAGAGCTTGTCCGGTTGAAGCACAATCCCGAAGTTTTTGAGACATTGCTTGAAAAACAAAAAAAACTTGACAAATCAGCCGATGGATTGGGAATTACTTTAGGGAATACCGACGGCAAAATAAAATTGATAAAGGTTTGTAATCCCTATTGTGGTCCATGCGCATTGGCACATCCTGTAATTGAAGAACTTCTGGAAAACAATCCGGAACTACAAGTACAAATTATTTTTACAGCTTCGGGGGAAGATAACGATTATAAAAATCCGCCTGTACAACATTTGCTCGCCATTGCCAACATCGGAGACGAATCTCTTACCAGAAAAGCATTAGATGACTGGTATAAGATGGATGAGAAAAATTATGATGTATTCGCACAAAAATATCCAATGAATGGAGAGTTAGAAAAGCAGTCTCAGAATATTAAGGAAATGAATAAATGGAATGAGTCTGAAAAAATTGCCTACACCCCGACTATCTTTATCAACGATCATCAATTACCGGAAATATATAATGTTTCCGATTTAAAATATTTGCTTTCTGATTAATCTGCAGTGCGAACAGCGAGTGAATCTCCATGCAAAGGTTGCATGGCAGTTTTTTTATTAATTTTAATTTTATAAAACATGAAAAAAATTCGTTTGAATGTAGCTAAATTAGAAGCTACGGAAGTTCTTTCAAGAGACCAGCTAAAGTCAATCTTTGGTGGTAATGCAAATAGTAATAGTACCCCTTGCAGCAGCAACACATGTTCTTATTCAGTCGATTGTTGTTATCCAGCCTATAACTGGTGTGTTAACGGCTATTGCAAAAGTCGGTAATTATAGTATTAAGAAGCTAGACAAACAATGGGTTTTAAACCCATTGTTTTCTTCTAGATAGATTTTTTACAGCATGAAGTTATATTTAAAATATCAATGAAATGAAAAAGCATTTTATATT
>JAATGU010000057.1 GCA_015654535.1 Bacteroidales bacterium | reverse complement strand
ATACCGACATCATAATCGTCATACTTTGCACGAACTTCGTTTGTATAAAGATTAAAGTCCTGAGTTTTCATCGGAGGAGCAAAAGCACTTACCGCCTTTAAAGGAGCGCCCCATAAACCAGGAACCATATACATGGCAAAAGCCAGGGAAATCAGTGCCAGGAAAAAAGATGGAACCGGAACTTTTCTATCATCATCATCGTGTGGAAAACGGATGATGCCCAACAAATAAAGGCCAAGTAAAGCAAAAATAGCAATCCACAAAGAAAGAAAGGTTTCACGATCAAGCAATCCCCAACCATAAGACAAATCGGCTACAGAGAAGAACTTCAGCGCAAAAGCCAGCTCAAGGAATCCTAACACTACTTTAATCTTATTCATCCATCCGCCTGAACGGGGCATTGACTTCAACCAAGAAGGGAACAAGGCGAAAATAGTGAAGGGAAGCGCCAAAGCAATGGCAAAACCTAACATTCCAATAGCCGGAGCAATGATGCTACCGGTAGTGGAAACCTGTACCAACAAGAATCCGATAATTGGGCCGGTACATGAAAATGAAACTAGTGTCAATGTAAATGCCATCAAGAAAATACTGATCAATCCACCGGTCTTCTCTGCTTTGCTATCTACCGCTGTGCTCCAGGAAGAAGGCAGCGTTATTTCAAAAGCGCCAAAAAAAGAAGCTGCAAAGACAACCAGCATCAAGAAAAACAAGATGTTGAATATTGCATTAGTGGCCATAGCATTCAACGCGCTGGCTCCAAATATAAGCGTAATGGCTAATCCTAGAGTGACATAAATCACAACGATAGATAAACCATATAACCAAGCATCCCTGATTCCTTTCTTTTTGTCTTGTGAACGTTTCAGAAAAAAGCTAACCGTCATTGGAATAATAGGCCATACACAAGGAGTAAAGAGCGCCAATAAACCACCCAAAAATCCGGTAATAAAGATATAGAGCCAAGAGTAATCCTGATGAGACGTTGCACCACCAAAAGCATTTAATTCACTCACCACTGGCTTCCAATAATCTGCCACCGTGGTGGAATCTGCCACAACAGCCACTGTATCTTTTGCAACAACAGCCAGCGTATCAGCCGGCTGTTCTGTTGTTGCTGTAGTTGCTTCGGTAGCCACTGCTTCAACGGCTTTAGCGCTACCTTTCCCTTTATAGTTAAACGGAACTTGGGTAGGTGGTAAACAGCTTTCATCATTACATGCTCCATATTCCAAATACCCTTTTATATCATAGGTAGCCCCGGTAATCTTTATTTTTTGAGTAAAGACTGCTGTATGTTCAAAATAACGTAAATTCATTTCAAACACTTTATCAAACTTCGATATTTCTTTGCTTACAGGAGTTAATTTACCAGCAAGTTTGACACCTTCCATCTTCTCAACATTGAATGTTGCCGAAATAGGACCACCGGAAGGAAGATTCACCGAATACACATGCCATCCATTATCAATGGTAGCAGTAAAGCGGATCTCCACTTCTGTTTCACTGATGGTTTTCAGTTCTGTCTTAAAGTGAACAGGATCTTGCATTTGAGCATTAACGCCTCCGGCAAGTAAAAATAAGGAAATTAATAGCAATAATATTTTTTTCATTTTAAAATAGAGGAGGTTAAATTACTAAAATTCATAGTCCACACAAGCACGATTTTCCTTCACATCGGCCAATATATTTCCGGCAGTAATATGAGCAGGATGCTTTGCATAAAAAACCACGTCAGCTAACGTATCAAATTCACTTACCAAAGCAATATCATAAGCTTCAGCCGGATTCACGTTAAACTTTACTTCGATCTTACGAATTACCTCAATCTGCACAGGTAAAGCCTCAATCGCATCTTTAAATTGTTTCATTACAGAGAGTTTACTACTCTCGCTTTCCATCTTTTTCAGTTGGAATAATACAATGTGTCTAACCATACGTTGCTATATTAATTAATTTATTCTATTTTTGTAAACTGATTCACCTAAGAATTGGGTGCAAAATTAGTTATTTGTTTTAAAATATAATATAAACACATGTTAATAATAGGTATAGCAGGCGGAACTGGCTCAGGAAAAACAACCGTTGTCCGTAAAATATTTGAGAGTCTCCCCGAAGGAGAAGTCGTTTTACTTCCGCAAGATTCCTACTACAAGGACAGCAGCGACGTTCCTGTGGAAGAAAGGCAGTTTATTAACTTTGATCATCCGGATTCTTTTGAATGGGATTTGCTATCCAAACATGTTCAATTGCTTAAAGAAGGAAAATGCATTGAGCAACCTACCTATTCTTACCTCACTTGCACCCGTCAACCGGAGACCATCCACATTGAGCCAAGGGATGTTATTATCATAGAGGGTATTCTTGCTTTGTGTGATGAAAAATTACGTGACCTGATGGATTTAAAAGTTTTCGTGGATGCCGATTCCGACGAAAGATTAATCCGGGTAATCAATCGGGATGTCGTGGAGCGAGGGCGTACAGCTACAATGGTGATGGAAAGATATACCCGGGTATTGAAACCAATGCACCAACAATTTATTGAGCCGACTAAACGATACGCCGACTTAATTATTCCTCAAGGGGGAAACAATCAAATAGCCATTGATATCTTAACAATGTATATTGAAAAGAATCTCAAACTCTCAAAATAAAATAAATCAGGATGTATGCGTAAACTCCTCATCATCTCCTTTTTGCTCTTCTCACTACTTGCCTGTAAGAATGGACACACAGGCCAAAAAGATGCGAACGTTTACGATCTTCCTCAGATAAAAGACAGTGGAGAATTGGTGGTCCTTACCCTCTATAGTTCTACCTCCTATTTTATTTACCGTGGCCAAACCATGGGATTCCAGTATGAACTTAGCGAACAATTTGCTCATTCGCTGGGGTTAAAGTTACGAGTAAAGGTGGCAAAGAATATTCCTGAATTGGTCAGTAAATTAAGAAAAGGTGAGGGAGATATGATCGCCTATAATTTACCGGTGACCAAAGAAATGAAAGATAGTCTGACTTATTGTGGACAAGAAGTAATCACTCATCAGGTAGTGGTGCAGCGAACCGGAGGAAAGACAAAACCACTGACCAATGTCGTTCAATTAGTTGGAAAAGATGTTTACGTAAAACCTGGAAAATATTATAACCGACTAGTTAATCTGGACAAAGAATTGGGTGGAGGAATCCGTATCCATAAAGTGGAAAGTGATAGTGTCACAGCGGAAGATCTCATTACTCAGGTGTCCAAAGGAAAGATTCCTTATACTATCTGTGATAATGACCTTGCCCGGATGAATGCCACTTATTATTCTAATATTTATATCAAATTGTCCGTCAGTTTTGACCAACGGGCATCTTGGGCTGTACGAAAAGATTGTCCGATCCTGGCAAGAGCAGCAAACAAATGGTATAAGAAAAACATAACTTCTACAGCCTATACCGCAAGTTCTAAAAAATATTTTGAGATTAGTAAAATGACTATTCACTCTCCTATTCTTTCCATCCGCGACGGAAAAATATCTCACTATGACCAACTATTTAAGAAGTATTCAAAAAAAATTAGTTGGGACTGGCGATTGCTGGCTTCATTGGCCTACAATGAATCAAACTTCAACACGTCAGCTATCTCATGGGCTGGAGCAAGAGGACTGATGCAACTAATGCCTGCCACCGCAAAGGCTATGGGGATGCCTCCCGGAAAAGAGCAAGATCCGGAAGAAAGTATTAAGGCTGCCGTGAAATATATTGCTGCCACAAATAATTGTTTCAGTATGATCCCCAATAAAAAAGAACGAGTGAACTTTATTCTTGCCGCATACAATGCCGGACTAGGACATATCTATGATGCAATGGCTCTGGCCGAAAAATATGGAAAGAAAAAAAACGTGTGGCTCAATAATGTGGAGGTCTATATTCTCCTAAAAAGTAATGAAGAATATTTTTCCGATCCTGTCTGTAAGAATGGTTATTTTCGCGGAATAGAAACATATAACTTTGTCCGGGACATTAATTCCAGGTATAATGTTTATAAGAAAAAAATTAAGAAATAAGAAATCCTTAGTTTACTGAATAAATAATAGTACTTTTGTGCTAATTATAACCCAATATTGAGAACAATGATAAAAGAACTTTTTTGTAACAAAGACTGTAAATTAGAAACTGCTATTCCTAAATTCATTTTAGACAATATTCTGGGAAACACTTTGAAAGGTGAAATAGAAGCTCGATACAATGATATGAGGGATAATTTCGATAAAACTTATGATGAATGGCAAGATCATTTTACCACTTTAGGCAAACCTTTCAGAAATCAATCCGACACTACCAGCATTTGTATGTCACCTGCAAATACCTCCCTAACAAATATTTCACAATATAGCCAAATAGGATTTGATTTACCCACTTGGATGAACATAAAACCGGATCGGCCGGTTGTGATGTTCATTACTCAAGATCCATTGAGAGCAGATTCTTACATAAAATGTCATGATATTGTTGTTTCAAGCCCCTTTTCTGTTCATGAAAAACAATTCAGAGAATCCAATCAGGGTAATTTATATTATCGGATATTCAATCAGCTAGTTAGTGCTGATTTAGGAATATATCTCACTCCTGGTAATAAATTTTCTACCAAAGGAGAAGGTTCAAAACAATTAGCAAAAGAGTATAGTCCAAGCTATAAAAACATTATTCATCAAGAAATAGAGCTTGTAAAGCCCGATTTAATAGTCATTTTCGGTACTTTTCCCACAGATTTTATTCTAAATGAATATAACTTTTTTAAGAAATCAGAATTCCTTGGTATCCCCGCTTTGCCAATGGTTCAACCAGGTGGCATTACCAAAAAGTCTCTAAAAAAATATTTAAAAATAGACGATTTTACTTCCGAAAACATTGCCGATGAATATGCAAAATTGATTCAACGTGCCTTGTTGCCAAAGAAATAATTACCTTTTTCATATAAAGATAAATCATATCCATACTTTAAAGTAGTCTTCTTTATTGGAATCTTTGAAAAGTTATTATATTCAGAAAAAAAGATCAAACCAATTCCTTTTAAATGAGTTAATAATGCCAAATGCGATACAGAGAAATTATGTTTTGATTTTAGTAAGTTCTACAGAAGAAGGAAAAGACTCAATTCCACAGTTAAATGGAATCTAGGGGGGGACGACCTCTACAAATGAAAAGCCCTTATTTTGTGATCCCGGTGGGATTCAAACCCACGACCTTCAGAACCGGAATCTGACGCTCTATTCGCTAAGCTACGGAACCTTATTAGCGAGAACAAAAGTACATAAATATTTGGGAGCTTCCTAATATTCTTCTATAAAAACATTGTTTTTTTATTAGCAACACTTATAATTAGAAGATTTTTATGTAAATTTGCCTACAATAAAAATTAAAAAAGACCTATTTATGTCCTTAATTTAAAAGTAAATGAACGTACAAATAGAAGAGAGTTGGAAAGAACATCTGGCACCGGAATTTGAAAAAGATTATTTTTATAGACTGACCGATTTCGTAAAGAAAGAATACACTCACTATTCGGTTTATCCTCCAGGAAAGCTTATTTTCAATGCATTTAATAGTTGCCCATTTAACAAAGTAAAGGTGGTTATTATCGGACAAGATCCGTATCATGAACCAGGACAGGCTCATGGTCTGTGCTTTTCTGTAAATGATGGTGTGCCGTTTCCTCCTTCATTACAAAATATATTTAAGGAAATACAAAGTGATTTGGGTACTTCCACTCCTACAAGTGGAAATCTTACCAGATGGACCGAACAAGGAGTATTACTAATGAACGCTACACTCACAGTACGGGCTCATCAGGCTGGTTCACATCAAAATAAAGGTTGGGAAGAATTTACCGATGCAGCCATCCGTCACTTGGCTGAAGAACGCGAGCATTTGGTTTTTCTTTTGTGGGGATCTTATGCGCAAAAGAAAGGTGCGGTAATTGACCGAAAAAAGCATTTGATACTAACCTCTGCTCACCCTTCCCCTCTCTCTGCTTATAGAGGATTCTTCGGGAACGGGCATTTCAGTAAAGCGAACGAATATCTGCGGGCACATCAACAAGAACCGATAGTCTGGTAAAAAACTTTCAGCTCTACTAATACCATTTGATATTGGACGAAGCGCTACTTCGCTGTTCCCACTTCAAGTCCTGTAACATACTGGAATTGGCACGGATAGAAAAGTTATACGAACGATAGATACCAAATGGAGACAAACTACAAGTCATACTCCAACAGTGAAGATCCCGGGTAATATTGCAAGTTGTCTGAGCTATCTGATGGGCATCAAAATCATATGAACCCTGGAAATTAAAGGCCCATTTATCCGATAACTTTATATTACCCGATCCACTTAGTGTATGAGTGAGCTTATATGGATAACGCATTGTTTTTTCATTGATCTGAGCAGCGGAATTCTCTCTAAGGTTAAAGGAATAAGAAAGCGAAAATGACCAAGGCATTTTGAAAGGAAGATATCCATCTTCATTTACCTTTGCTTTTTTCTCTTTGTTATCCTTACCATCCTCTTGATTACCTTTCTCTACAGCTTTTTCATCAGTTGGCGGCTTATCCTTATTTTCTTTCTTCTCCTCTTTCTTGCTAAATAAATTTTTCCAGGTATCATTATTTAACGTATAAGAAAAAGAACTGCCAGCACCTTGGAATCGTCCAAAACGTCCATAGGACCACTCTGTCCTGTCTCCCACATAAACTGTTCCGTTTTTATCAAACTGATAAGCATAAGTAGCGAAAGATGTACTCAAATTTAATGTATATTTTTTAGAGAATTTAAGACGTAGACGCATAGATAAATCACTCCATGGTTTTGTTTCCGCAGCCATATTATAAGACATGCTTCCGCCAAGTTCATCAATCAAACTAACCTTACGTGTGGAATCTTGAGAAGATTTAATTTTCATTTCCACATTATTAGACACATCAAAACTGATATTTCCTTGCTTACCTTTACCAGGTACACCAAAAAGAGCTCCTTCATAAGGAGAATATTCTTTTGTCTGAACTTCGCCATTTGAGTCTGTATAAGTATAGGTATTCCAATATCCATAATGTCGGGCTCCAAAGTCGGGCTGTGCGCTAATACTGATCGTTGGCGTAATAACGTGACGGATTTGATATTTATCTCCAAATAAAGCTTTTATGGGTGTATAAAATCCATATAGTTTCGTGCTTATACCAAGACTCATGTTATAGTTATACACACGATTGAATCCATAAGTGGTATCTCGCTTGACTGCTTGTGTTTCATCATCCCAAGATTGCTTCACTTTAGAACTATACCAACGTTCTGTATAATTAAAAGAAGGAGTCACATTGAAGTACTTGAACAAGGCAAAAGTCGCACTAACGGGAATGCTATGGTTCACGGCATTTTGCCAATCCTTTATTAAGCTGGATTTAAAGAATTTATCTTCTTTTGTGGTAATACTATTCTTCAATTGTCCGGCATAGCTCATTGAAATTTTCTCATACCAACGTTCTGAGCCTACCGCTTTCTTACGTTTGAAAGGAAAGATACGACTCATAGATATATTCAAGTCCGGTAAGGTAACAGCCAGCGTAGAATCCTTGGTTCGCTGAGCAATATTAAAGGTACTGGATAAAGTAAGCTTTTGATCTGGAAAGCTTCGGGTATAACTCACACTGGAGGTTTTGGTATTCTGAGAATACATTGAAGGATCGTAGTAACTTCCCAGATTTGTTTTTTCGTAACTACTAGTTGCAAAGTTTACACTAGCAGAAAAAGTACTATTCGGACTGGCTTTAGCATCTTGCCGGTGGGACCAGTTTATCTTAAAATCTTTAGAAACAGCATAATCAGGCATGTTTTTGTCCCCTGTCTTCGTTACCTGATAATTGGTACTCAATGTACCGGAATACTTGTATCTTTTATTATAGCTTGTCTCTGCTCCAAGTCCCCAAGAACCTTTTGTGAATATTTCACCTGTTAGTTTCAAATCCATATAATCACTAATAGCAAAATAATACCCACCATCACGCAAATAAAAACCACGGTTGAGTTCGTCTCCATAAGTAGGCATAATAAATCCTGAAGAATAACTACTGGTGAAAGGAAAAAATCCAAAAGGAACAGCAATGGGTAAAGGAACATCCTCTACTACTAAATAAGCTGGACCGAAGACTACATTTTTTTTAGGTTTTACTTTGGCACGTGTCAGTTGCAAATAAAAATGCGGATGCTCATGATGATCACAGGTTGTATATTTACCATCCTCCATAAACAAATCATCATTCATGCTTTTTTTTGCATTATAACTTGTAACATACCCTTCACCCTGCTTGGTAACCACATCTTTTATAAATCCTCGTTTGCTTTTAAAATTATAATGGATGGATTTAGAATTATAGGGCGTCTCTCCATCTTTAAAGACCGGTGCACCAGTAATAACTCCCAGTGAATCTGGCACTCCACGAGCATATACGGTACTGCTATCCATATTCATTGAGATAATTTCGGACTGAAGTTCTATTTTTTGATAGTTCACCTTCCCTTTTCCATATAAGTGAGCATACCCATCTTTGGTAAAGACTATGGAATCACTGGCTTCATACACAACCGGAGCATCCAATGCTTGCTTCTTTTTTGCAGGTTTTAGAGACAGTGAATCTTTAGACACAGTATCAGCTTTAATCGTATCGGTAGGCTCTGTTCCCCGCTTTTTTCTTTGAGCTTGTGCCCCATCAGAAAGCGAAAAAGTCACGATAAGAAAAAATAAAGGAATAATATATGTTTTTGCTTTAAATGACGTCATTAAATTTGCATTTACGCTTTGACGGGCAAAAGTAAGCATTCTCCACCAAATATGAACGACTTTCAGTTTATTTAATTATTTTTTTAAACTAGAGAAAGAGCACACACCATTTATCAAAACGATTTAATCCGTCAACACCATATTTTGCAATGCTTTTCCGAGCAGCCTCAACACTCTTTTCACGCTCAAGATGTGTTTTTGAAAAGAATTTATCGGCAAAACAGATCACTTGTTCCTCCAGACTAACAGGAAGCATATCGCGGTGAGGGAGAGGCAATCCTTGCTTTTCAATATCAGACAAGGGAATTCCTGCGCCTGTATGACGCTCACAAACTAAAGCATGACGAGGAAATCCTTCCTTCCGAATCAAATCGGCACCCAGATATCCATGACAAATATATGGTTCTGTGCCAAAACAATTTATTCCAGGTGCGTTAGTCAAAAAGATTCCAATATCATGTACCATTGCTGCTTCTTCAAGAAAAATCTTATCCAAATGAAGTTCGGAATGATTAACAGCTATTTGTAAAGCTTTATCAGCAACAGAACGACTATGTACAAGCAATATCTCACGTTGTTTACCGATAGTATAATATTTATTTATAATTTCTAAAGCATTCATTTTTGTATTTATTCTTGTTATTCCGATGGAAATAAATAATTTTGTGCAATATTACTAAATATAAGCGTAACAAAGATGAATCTACAAGAGTTTTTCAATATTGCCATTTTTGATATTACTGTTAAGCATATCATCATCTTTTGCCTTAAAGCTTTATTGATCTATGTTATTACACAGGCAGCAGTTTCCATTATAAAATATTTGTTTCGTCGATCACAGAAAAAAAAGAAGATTCCATTTCTTGATAAAACAACCGTAGGGTTCATCCAACGTATTTTTGTTTATACTATTTATATAATAGGTTCGGCCATTTTTCTTTCATTAATTCCGGGGATGGAAAAGGTTAGTAGTTCGATTCTGGCTGGTGCGGGAATCATGGCAATGGCCATTGGTTTTGCTTCACAAGAAGCTTTGTCCAATATTATTGGAGGATTCTTTATAGTGTTTGCCAAACCTTTCCGGATAGGAGATATAATAAAGATTGATGAGGTGGTGAACGGAACTGTTTCTGAAATTACTCTTCGCCATACTATCATTAGAAGTATGGACAATCGAATGATTATTATTCCTAACAGTAAAATAAATTCTAGTACAATTATTAATTCCACAATCGGAGAACAAGAAACTTTTAGCTTTATCGAAGTAAGTGTCTCGTATGAAACAAATCTGGATAAAGCGATAGCTGCAATGAGGGAAGAAATTATGCGCCATCCAATGCTTATTGACCGCCGTACGCCGGAAGACAAACAAGCAGGAGTGCAGCAAGTAGTTATTCGTGTGGTAGAACTGGGAAATTCAGCGATAACTCTAAAAGCATGGGCTTGGGCAGCAAATGCGGGAAATGCTTTTTCTATGAAATGTGACTTGCTAAAGTCTATTAAGGAACGTTATGATAAAGAGAACATTGAAATTCCGTATCCTTATAACAATATTGTAATAAAGAAATAAAAACAAATACTTAAACTGGGATTTATACCATGATAAGACTAATAAATTTTCGAGGCCTGACTGTGATATTATCACTTTGTATGGCTCTTTGCATTCATGCATCAAATGAGAACAGGCTCTTTAACCCTGAAGGAACTGTAAATATTTCCAATTTGGAATTGAAGGTTGGCGCCGAACAGATGGATAAACTATTGCCTATGCTTCGAAACAAGCGGGTGGCATTGGTAGTAAATCACACTTCATTAGTTGGCAAAAAAGGAACCCATCTGTTAGACTCCTTGCTTACCTGTGGTATAACCGTAAAAAAAGTTTTTGCACCAGAACATGGTTTCCGGGGTAATGCTGATGCCGGCGAAATTGTTAAAGACGGAAAAGACAGTAAAACAGGCATACCTATTATTTCTCTCTACGGTAATAACAAAAAACCTACGGCTCAACAAATGGCTGATGTGGATATTGTACTTTTTGATATTCAGGATGTAGGCGCACGATTCTATACGTATATCAGTACGATGCACTATGTGATGGAAGCTTGTGCTGAAACAGGCAAAAAGTTAATTATTGCAGATCGACCTAATCCCTGTGATTATATAGACGGACCAGTAATGAAATCTAGTTTGCGTTCTTTTGTAGGTATGGACCTTATACCTCTGCTTCATGGGTGTACAGTGGGAGAATTGGCACGAATGATTAACGGTGAAGGATGGTTAGAGGGAAAAAAGAAATGCCTCCTGACAGTGATCAAAATTAAAAACTGGAAACACAAACAGCCATATTCACTTCCGATGAAACCCTCTCCTAACCTTTTTAATGATCTGTCTGTTAGTCTTTATGCATCCCTTTGCCCTTTTGAAGCAACAAATATCAGTGTGGGCCGCGGCACGTATTTTCCTTTTCAGGTTCTAGGTGCACCGGATAAAAAATACGGAGAATTTACTTTTACACCCAAAAGTCTTCCTGGTTTCGACAAGAATCCTATGCACAAAGATGAACTTTGTTATGGCGTTGATTTGCGTAAAATTTCTAATCCAAGAGGATTCACCCTCCGATATTTACTTAACTTTTATAAAAAGTCCGGTCAAGGTGCAGATTTCTTTATCCGTCCCCGTTGGTTTGACCAGTTAATGGGAGACACCTCCGTACGTAAAAGTATTATCCAAGGAAAGACTGAAGCAGAGATTAAAGCAGATTGGAAACCTGGATTGGTTAAATATAAAAAGATGCGAGCTAAATATTTGCTTTACACAGAATAATATTCCTTTGCCGATCTCTAAAAATCCTATTGTATTTTTTCTTATATACAATTCTTGGCAATCAAAGAATTATCACAGTTAACAGATAAAAAGAAAACCTTGGTGAACGATTTTCACCAAGGTTTTTTATTTAACTATTTCGATTACACATCGAAAAAAATATCTTCTTAAAAGATAATTTCCCAAATGTTTTATTCTTTCGTAAGCAGAAAGTAACCAGAAAAAAAGCAGGTTATTTAGGTGCTCTATTAAGCCATTCCTTCATTTCTTTTGCGTATTTCACCGCATCTTTAGGCTTCTTTATTTTATAAGAGCCCGGAACTTCCAGTTTCTGAGGAATTTTTTTAGCATTATCCACTACTTTTACTTGGTTTTTAGCCTTTATAATAGAAATATCATCATATAATTGATTGTCTCCCGTGAAGGCCTTTACCCGCAAAGTATCCTTACTTACCTCTATGTTTTGATAGAACTTCTGGTTTGTACCGTAGCGATCATATAAATCATTAAAATAAAGACGGTAATCTTTTGGAGAACTATGGCTCACCAAATAAATAGGAGTTGTGAGCTGACCATCATCAGTCTTCGTTGTCATGCGGGCATAGCCGTGTTCGTGACCTTCCAAAACCAAATCTACTCCATATTCTTTGATCAAAGGATTAAAAAACGCTCGGACTGCCAGGTTATTATATTTGCTGTGAACAGAGTAAATTGGATGATGAAGTACCACAATCTTCCATTTCTTCGTTGACTTCTGCAATACTTCTTTCAACCATTTCCTTTGTGCAAAGAAAAACCAGATATCTCTATTGGAATCGAGTGTGATAATCGTCGCGTCTTTATAATCAAATGAAAAAACATCATTGTCCTTATATCGGGAATCAACAAAATAAGATAGAGTATACGTAAACCGATCTTCAATCAGATTCACTAATCCTTTAATATATTCATGATTTCCCGGGGAAACAACAATCGGTTTTGTTTGAGAAATAGAATCCAACAAGTCAAAAGTATGCTTCCAATAACAGTCCATCGGTCGTTCTATTAAATCGCCAACAAAGACATAAAAATCTGTCTTTGGAAGTTGATGACGGACATTAGTAAAAACCTCTTTTAGTTTTCCATGAAGTGTATCTTGCACATCTCCAAAATAAACAAACGAAAAGCGGTCGGTGGTGTTATCCGGCAATGAAAAACGATACCAACCAGAATGCTTTTTCCCATTACACACCCGATATGTATAATTTGAATGAAAAACAAGATTTTTAAGTTTCGCCCAATAATAAACCGACTGTCCACCAGTAGTTTTGAATAGTTTGGATTGTGCACTCACCCGAATAGTGTCGGATGTACTATCTTTTATCAATTCCACCCAACCTTTTTGAGGAACAGCATCACATTGCCAGCTGATGTTGCGGGATTGTTCACCGTCATTACCAAAAGTCAACATGATACGACCGGGATCCGGACTTGCTACATAAGAAAGTTCTGTGGGATTATTGAACCAGATATTCCAACGCTTTACGCAAATAATGACTCCTATTATTAGTACTACGACAACGATCGTTCCTATTATTCTTTTCCTTTTCATTCTGTCTTTATTTTTGGCGGTAAAGATATTGAAAAGAGATTAATTTCAACCAAAATTGATCTTCTTTATTAATAAAACCAAACAGAATTAATCATTAAAGAGAAAAAGATATTCTTTCCTTTTTAATCCAAACTGTTTTCTATTTACATTGTTGTTTATAGAAATATTATTCATTAAAAAATAAACAGAATATGAAAAATGTAGCAATTATTGGAGCAAGCGGATTTGTAGGCACAGCTTTATTAAAAGAGGCGCTGGATAGAGGGCATAAAGTAACGGCAATTGTTCGTCATCCTGAAAAAATAACTTTAAAACATCTCCTTCTCACAGTAAAAGTGGGAGATGTGATGAATGTAGATACGGTTAAGGATTTAGTAAAAGGAGCAGATGCGGTAATTAGTGCTTATAATCCTGGATGGACAAATCCAGATATATACAAAGATACGCTGAAAGCCTACACCAGTATAATGGAAGGGACTAAGAAGGCCGGAGTAAATAGAATTTTAATAGTGGGAGGAGCCGGAAGTTTGTTAATTAATGGAGTACGCCTTCTGGATATGGGAAAGCTCGACGAGTCTATTCTTCCCGGGGTAAAGTCTTTGGCTGAAGTTCTTTATTCACTGCAAAAAAATGAAAAAGAGTTGGATTGGGCTTTTTTCTCTCCTGCCGGAAACATTGCTCCTGGAGAACGAACCGGAAAGTTTCGTTTAGGCAAAGATGATCTGGTGACAGATGCAGAAGGCAAAAGTCACATTTCTGTTGAAGACTATGCAGTTGCCATGATTGATGAATTAGAGAATCCAAAGCATCACTTTGAACGTTTTACCATCGGATATTAACCTCGGGAAGCTACTTCATCTTTTTTCCTTTTTTTCCACAGTTGCCAGCTGTTGATAATATTCTGCCACAGGACATACGAGGCTGGACCAACGGAAGCAATAGGATTTAGATAAACCTGAGCCATCCAAATAGCAAGAATCGTATTCTTCTGGCCGAGCGCCTGCCCGCCGGAAATACGATTTTTATAATGCCCGCCAATCACCTTTCCTAAAAAGAATTGCAAACAACAAATCACTAGTCCGGAAGCAGCAATCATTACCTCATTCATATAATTAGGATGCTGTTGATGAACCAAAAAATCAATCATTGTTCCCGTTACAATAGCAAGCGCAACAGCCCAAAGGTAAAAGGACGCCATGTGCAGATTCAACATCTTGCGGTGGATCTTAGGAAACTTGACTTGTAATATCCAAGCACATATAAAAGGAAAAATCAGCAACGGTATTACTTCTTCACAAATAAACAGAAAAGAATGGAAAAAAGGAAGTGAACTATGGGTTCCCATAAAAGAAAAGATTACAGGAGCGGCAAGAGCTACGGCAAAATTGGACAGTAAGGTGTAAGTGGTGAGGCAGGAAATACTGCCTCCCAACATCCCCGTGATAACAGCTGCCGAAGTAGCGGTGGGACCAAGCATACAGATCATAGCTCCTTCAGCTACCACTGGATTAAAGGCGGCAATAGAAATATAAATCAACACACTTCCCAACAACTGAATGAGGATAAGCCATACGTGAAGTTTTTCAAACTTTAGCTCGCGAGGTGATACTTTGCAAAAAGTAAAAAGCAGCATCACAAAAATAAGGGTAGGAGTGGATGGAGCAAGCAAGGAAAAAAACGGATATCCAATTGCTCCGGTAAGCATTGCTATGGGCAAAGTCCAATTCTTTAAGAACTTCAGCATGATCGTCGTGTTTAATATTCAGTTGCAAAGTAACAGCTAAATAAAGAAATATACTACCTTTGCGCCGTATTTTTACTAAAAAAATTATTTTAATGAAAGAAAACAAGTTTACACAACGACAGACTGTCCGGTGGAAGCAATTCAATCACAAGTCGTATGCTGTATTCTGTAGTTTGAAAAAAGAAGTCAACATCGGCGTTCTGGCTGTGGCAACTCTTGCCTTTGCTAACGTAAAATGTACTTCGGCGCAAACCGAGGCTTCTCATCAAATGAAAGGGTACGAACTCGATGAGGTTGAAGTGACCGGTAGTCGTGCACCGCTCACATTGGGCGAGGCAGCGAGAATTGTAACTGTACTTTCCCGCGAGGATATTAAAGCCGCGGCGGTACAAAGTATTAATGACTTATTAGATTACGCCGTGGGGGTAGATGTCCGCCAGCGAGGCGAGTTAGGTATTCAAAGTGACATCAGTATCCGAGGCGGTACTTTCGACCAAATCACTATTCTTCTCAACGGAGCTAATATCAGTAGCCCCCAAACGGGCCATCTCTCGGCCGACTTTCCTGTAGACATGAATGATATCGAACGTATTGAAATTCTTGAAGGTCCTGCTGCAAGAGTGTACGGCACTTCGGCTTTTACCGGAGCCATCAATATTGTGACCAAAAATGACAAACAAAGTCATGCCGCCATTGATCTTTCGGCTGGACAACATGGTCTGTTCAATGGAGGCATTCGTGGAAATTTCTCAAAGGGAAGGTTTAGAAATCAGCTTTCAACCGGATATAGTCGTTCGGACGGATACATTGCCAACAGTGATTTCAGCACTCAGCGCGCTTTCTATCAGGGAGAATATTCCGGAAATGAAGCTGATATTCACTGGCAAGCAGGGATCAGTAATAAAGGATACGGTGCAAATACTTTTTATTCGCCTGCCTATCCCGACCAATACGAACACACACGCAAGTATTTCGTGTCAGTGCAAGCGGAAACCAAAGGAAAACTCCACTTTAAACCGATTGTATACTGGAATCGCGGACACGACCGTTTTGAACTCTTCCGAAGCAATCCTGCTTCTTGGTACGAAGGTCATAACTATCACCAGACGGATGTCTACGGTACCAATCTAAATGCTTATTTTAAGTCTGCAATTGGCAAAACAGCCTTCGGGACTGAGTTCCGTAATGAAGGAATACTGAGCAATGTACTTGGTAAATTGATGGACACTCCTATAAAGGTTCCCGGCGAAGGTGACAACTATTTCACCAAAAAGGACAACCGGACAAGTATTAGTTACTATTTGGAACACGACATATTGCTTCCCCGCTTTACCCTCTCAATGGGTTTAATGGCTACCATGAATACAGGGCTGGACAGCAAGTTTCGTTATTATCCCGGCATAGATGCTTCTTATCGGCTTACAGAGAAGTTAAAGATTTTCACGTCATGGAACATGGCACTTCGTTTACCCACCTTTACCGATCTTTATTATGAAGGGCCAAACAATCAAGGAAATCCAAATCTAAAACCAGAAGAGACTCAGGCTTTCGAAATTGGGAGCAAATATGTTACGCATGCATTGCAGGCTTCCGTGAGTGCTTACTATCACAAGGGGAAAAATATGATAGACTGGGTAAAATATTCCGAAGATGATAAATGGCACACTGTAAATCACACTAAGTTGGACAATATAGGATTCGAAGCGTCCGCCTCACTCAATTTTTGTAATTTATATGGACTCTCCAGTTTTATAAAGAAAGCTAGCGTTGGTTATTCATTTATCAATCAAGATAAAGTGATAGACGAAGTATATAAATCAAACTATTCGTTAGACTATTTGAAACATAAATTAGTGGTGAGACTCGACCATCGTATCTGGCAAAACTTAAACGCAAGTTGGGCCTTCCGTTGGCAAAGTCGGGAAGGAAGCTATACAGAGTATGTGAATCTCAAACCAGTTGGTGAAGTTCCCTACCCTTCTTTCTGTCTGGTAGACTTCAAAGTTTCCTGGGACACTAAAAATTATCTACTTTTTGCCGAGGCAAATAATTTGCTCAACCGTAAATATTATGATTTAGGTAATATTCCCCAACCAGGATTCTGGGGAAAAGTAGGAATAAGTTACCAAATTAACTTATAAGTAATTCAAGAAAGTTAAAAAAAAACGACTGTAATACTTCTTTAAAAGAAGTAGGCTAAAAATTAATAAGGAGTACACTAATAAATAATAAAGTGTACTCCTTATTTTATAGAAGTGTAGATCTTAAAAATGGATCATCTAGTATCCTAATACTCATAAACAAGGAAAAATTACTTAACTTTCTGATCAATTTGTCTTATCTGTTAAGACGTTCTGACAGCATCACATCAAAAATTCAAGAACATAAAGGGCAACCAATGCCTTAAAAAAGACAAAACTTAAAACCAAATAGCAAGTTTTTCGGGAAAATTCTGCTACATTTGCATTTTATTGCAAAGAAATGAAAAAAAGTATCAGTTATACCCTTACTACAATCACTTGCATCTGGTTTTTAACCATCGGATGTGCATCCTCATTCGGAAAAGATTTTGTATTAGTTCTTGACGCAGGGCATGGAGGACACGATCCCGGCGCGATAGGAAGTTTTTCTCGCGAAAAAAACATTAACTTGAACATAGCTTTAAAAGTAGGCCGACTGATCCAACAGAACTGTAGCGACGTAAAAGTAATCTATACGCGTAAAACGGATGTCTTTATACCACTGAACCAACGGACGGAAATTGCCAACAATGCAGGAGCCGATTTATTTATTTCAGTGCACACTAACTCAGCTCCTACTAAAGCAGCAAAAGGAACGGAAACATTTTCTCTGGGACTTTCACGTTCAAGCGCAAATCTTGCAGTCGCCAAACGGGAGAACTCGGTAATTTTACTCGAAAGCGACTACAAACAACGATATGCAGGCTTTAATCCCAACTCATCAGAATCCTATATAATGTTTGAGTTTCTTCAGGACAAACATATGGAACAAAGTGTAAGTCTGGCCACCTTAATCCAAAAACAATATAAATCACAGTGTGACAGATTGGACAGAGGAGTACATCAGGATATTTTTCTGGTATTAAAAACCAGCGCCATGCCCAGTGTACTCACAGAAGTAGGCTTCATCTCCAATCCAGAAGAAGAGCAATATCTAAATTCAGAAGAAGGGTCCGATGCTTTAGCCAAAGCTATTTACCGAGCATTCCTGCAATATAAACAAAAACATGATACACGTCATACTAAAGGAAAAGTTCCCTATCGTCCCATTGACGAAGATACCATAGAAATTAAAAAGCCATTCGTCACTCATCAAGCTAGCGCCGACTCATCTGCCAAACTCAAAAAAAATGTTGCTGAAGTTCTGGCTGAAAAAAAACAAAAAGAAAACACTTCCACAAACGAAAACGTTATTATTTTTAAGATACAAATATTCAGTTCTAGCCAAAAACTAAAAATGAACGATGCGCGCTTTAAAGATTTAACGCTAATAGATTCTTATAGTGAAAACGGACTTTATAAATACACCTACGGAGCATTAACAGATTACAATGAAGCGTTGCAGACAAAAAAGCAGATTGCAACAAAATTTAAAGATGCATTTATCATCGCATTTAAGAACGGCGAAAAAATAAATATAAATGCCGCTATTGCAGAATACAAAAAGAATCAAAAATAATCCAGCATAATAAAAGTATAGAAATGAAACACTTTACAAAAGAAGTTAAAATAGGAATCGCAGGAATCATCAGTATATGTCTACTCATCTACGGAATTAACTATCTCAAAGGTATTAATTTATTTAAACCTAGTAGTTATTTCTACGTGAAATACTCCAATATTAATGGCCTTGCGAAGTCGAGCCCTGTATTCGCCGACGGCTTTCGTGTTGGGATCGTAAGTGACATTTTTTACGATTACACTCATCCGGGAAATGTAACCGTGGAAGTGGAGCTGGATAATGATATGAGAATTCCTAAGGGAAGCAGTGCAGAGCTGTCTAGTGAGATGCTGGGTACGGTAAAGATGAACCTGATTCTGGTGCCTAATCCGAACGAAAGCTATGCCGTTGGAGATACATTACCAGGAACGGTAAAAGATGGCGTAATGGACGCCGTAGCGAAAGCTATCATGCCTAAGATGCAAACCATTTTGCCTAAACTTGATTCCATTATGACTTCTTTGAATAAAATCGCAGCTGATCCCAATATTCCAGGTGCACTAAAGTCTATGAGAAAAACAGCCGACAATCTAGAAATCGTTTCTACACAATTCCGTTCTTTTATGAACAAGGACCTGCCTCTAATGACTAAAAAGGTCAACGTTATAGGAGATAACTTTATAACAGTCAGCAAAAATCTGAAAGGCATTGATTATGCTTCAACGTTTAACAAAATAGATTCCACCATGGCTAATGTAAGACTAGCTACTGAAAAGCTAGGTCGAAAAGATAATACGCTTGGATTATTACTCAATGATAGTTCGCTCTACAACAATTTGAAAGCTACTGGCGCGAATGCTTCGCTTTTATTGCAAGACTTAAAAGCCAATCCTAAACGTTACGTACACTTCTCAGTTTTTGGTCGCAAATAAATTAAAGAGAAAAGCCTAAATTAGATTTTGTCTAAATAGAGCTATTGTTATTTATACTGAAAAAAATGACTAACTGGTCCATTAGTAGACAGGTATAATCATTTAGCATGAAAGGTAAAAAGCGAATATCTTAGATTTATATTTATATCATAACATACTATACAATAGGCGCTTACAATTCACCAAAATGTAATTATAAAGCTTTCCGACAAGTAGAGTCTATAAGGCGTTGAAATTAAATGACTTATTAATTTTATCAAAAAAACAAGAAAAAAAGACATTTGTTTTTTTGAAATAAGATTCCCACTTTTGCATTCGTAGAAGTTTCTTATAATTAATAAATGTATCATAGCCTTATGGTTGAATCCGATCATGTAAGTCTATGGAACCGCTGTCTCCGTGTAATTCGAGACAATGTTCCTGAGACTACATATAACACATGGTTTGTCCCTATTGTCCCCCTCAAGTATGAGGACAGCGCGTTGACTGTACAAGTGCCTTCCCAATTCTTTTATGAATTTTTGGAAGACAAATTTGTAGAATTGCTTCGTGCTACTTTATATAAAGAGATTGGCGAAGGAACAAAGCTGATGTACCGAGTAATCGTGGACAACAGTTCGAAAGCATCTGTTGATCTTGAAGCAACAAACCGCTCCACAGCTATTCCGCAACGAACGACGATACGGAATGGCAATAAAGCACCTAATGTATTAAAAGCTCCGTCACCACTAGATCTTGACCCACAGCTAAATCCAAACTATAACTTTGAGAACTTTATCGAAGGCTATAGCAATAAGTTATCAAGAACAGCGGGCGAAGCCGTTGCCGTAAATCCCGCAAAAACAACATTCAATCCGCTATTCCTCTATGGGCCATCTGGCGTAGGAAAAACTCATCTTGCCAATGCTATAGGAACTCGTATCAAAGAACTTTTCCCTGAGAAAAGAGTCCTTTATGTATCTGCTCATCTGTTTCAAGTACAATATACAGATTCCGTGCGTAGTAATACAATCAATGATTTTATTAACTTTTATCAAACTATTGATGTCTTGATTATTGATGATATTCAGGAATTTGCCAGTCTTACTAAAACTCAAAACACATTCTTCCATATATTTAATCATCTGCATCAAAATGGTAAACAGCTAATATTAACATCGGATCGAGCACCTATCATGCTACAAGGAATGGAAGAGAGACTTCTTACCCGTTTCAAGTGGGGGCTAACAGCCGAATTGGAAAAACCAAATGTTGAGCTACGCAAAAATATTTTAAAGAATAAAATTCACCGCGACGGTCTGAAATTCCCGGAAGAAGTGATTACTTATATTGCAGAAAATGTAAACGAAAGTGTACGAGATCTAGAAGGCATTGTCATTTCTATTATGGCTCATTCAACAATTTATAATAAAGAAATTGATCTCAATCTTGCAGAAAGAATTGTTCGCAAAGCAGTTCGCTGCGAATCTAAGATTATTACTATCGATGATATTATTGAAAAAGTATGCAAGCATTTTGATCTTGATCCTTCAACTATTCACTCTAAATCAAGAAAAAGGGACGTAGTTCAGGTTCGCCAAGTAGCCATGTATTTATCAAAGAAACATACAGACTCTTCTTCTTCAAAAATTGGCAAATTAATAGGAAATAGAGATCATGCGACTGTATTACATGCCTGTAAAATTATTAAAGATCAATTTGAAGTTAATAAGTCATTTCGCGCAGAAGTTGAAGAAATAGAAGCTGTACTCAAAAAAAAATAAAAGGATAACCAATAATAGCCCATTTTATTTAAAAGCGGACTCATTGGTTTGTTTAAGGCGAATTAGATTCTATCTTAAACAAACCAATGAGTCTGCTTTTTTGGGCAGTCTTTAAGCCACTTTATCCAATAACGTCAGCCGAACTAAGAAAGCCTTGCTTTTTAAGAACTTCAAAAAGATTAGCAGACATTGATTCATTATCTTTTTTTGTATATCTCACATCGGTAAAAACCTGAGCTAATGTATTCTTATTGTTTTCAGTTATAAATTGTTGATTTTGGGGCAAAGATTCTTTGTAAGCATATAGTTTATCAATCACCTCGCGCGTGTAATCGCAATAATGCTCTTCATGTACAATAGCTTCTAAAGGAAGACGATCCACTAAAGGAGGACATTCGTCAGGATATCCCAAAGTAATGGTAGCGACAGGAAATACTAGCTTTGGTAAATGAAGGATATCAATAATCTGTTGAGGATTATAAATTGAAGTTCCCAAATAGCAGATTCCTAACCTCACCTCTTCTGCAAGTGTACAAAAGTTTTGAGTAAATATCAAAGCGTCTGTTGCCGCATTCATAAACGACATAAAGTTTGCATATCCCGGCTTAGCATCCCGGAACTCACACCACTTACTAAAACGATTAAAATCGGCGCAAAAAGTAAGTACAACAGGGGCATCTTTTACCATTGGTTGATTAAAATGAGCTGGAGACAATTTTGCTTTCATTTCAGAATCACGAGTGATCACCACACTATAAACTTGCATATTTCCTATAGTAGAAACTCGTGAAGCAGTAGAGATTAAATCATTTAACAAATTAGGATCTATCTCTTGTTTTTTATATTTTCTTATTGATCTTCTAGTCTTTACTGATTCTATCATATTTTTTTTGCAAATATAATAAAAGAATCTATATTTTAGCTTCTGGTCTTCATAAATTCTCTTTAAAATAACCTTTTTAAGGAACCTTCACGCCTATAAAACACATAACAAATTATTTTTTTGAAAACTTTTCCCATAAATAGAACAAAATAAGTATTGATAATCAATACTTTATATTTAATAGTGGAAAACTTTATTTTAAAATACAATTTATCTTCATAATTATTTTGATATAAGGAAAAACATTCATAGATTTGCAAGACCTTTATTGATGATAAGTAGAAACTTCTACAATTTCACTTATTATAAATGATCTAACACAGATAACATCGTGGAGAAGAAAACATTTTCTTATGAAGAAGCATTCGAATCATCCTTACAATATTTCAAAGGAGATGAGCTTGCAGCAAGAGTTTGGGTAAACAAATATGCAGTAAAAGACTCTTTCGGAAACATCTATGAAAAGTCTCCGGAAGATATGCATTGGCGAATAGCAAACGAAGTTGCACGAATTGAAACCAAGTACAAAAATGGTCTGAGCGCTCAAGAGCTTTTTGGCCTGCTAGATCATTTTAAATATATTGTTCCACAAGGAAGTCCTATGACTGGCATCGGTAATAATTATCAAGTGGCTTCCTTGTCCAATTGTTTTGTGATTGGAATAGAGGGTGCTGCCGATTCTTACGGAGCAATTATCAAGATTGACGAAGAGCAAGTGCAATTAATGAAAAGACGAGGTGGCGTAGGACATGATCTTTCACATATACGTCCGAAAGGTTCACCCGTCAAAAATTCAGCACTAACTTCTACCGGGATTGTTCCCTTTATGGAACGTTACTCAAACTCTACCCGTGAAGTGGCACAAGATGGCCGTCGGGGTGCATTAATGCTGAGTGTATCTATTAAACATCCAGATTCCGAATCGTTTATTGATGCGAAAATGACTGAAGGAAAAGTTACAGGGGCAAACGTATCCGTAAAGTTGGATGATGAATTTATGTCCGCAGCTGTAGAAGGACGCCCCTATATACAACAATATCCCATTGATTCAGCCAACCCTACCACCGTGAAAGAGATTGATGCTTCTTCACTTTGGAAAAAAATTGTGCACAATGCTTGGAAATCTGCTGAACCGGGAGTCTTGTTCTGGGATACCATTATCAGAGAATCCGTGCCTGATTGTTATGCCGACCTAGGGTATAAAACAGTCTCTACCAACCCATGTGGAGAAATACCATTGTGTCCTTACGATTCGTGCAGGTTATTAGCAATTAATCTTTATTCGTATGTAGTGAAGCCATTCACCAAAGATGCCTATTTCGATTTTGACTTATTTAAAAAACATGTGGCATTGGCTCAACGCATTATGGATGATATTATCGATCTTGAATTAGAAAAGATAGAACGTATAATGGATAAGATAGATGCTGACCCGGAAATTGAAGAAGTAAAGCACGCAGAAAAGTTACTGTGGAAGAAAATATATAAGAAGACTGGACAAGGAAGACGTACTGGTGTAGGAATTACTGCAGAAGGCGATATGTTGGCTGGAATAGGCTTGAGATATGGGACGGAAGAAGCTACTGCTTTTTCTGAAGAGATCCATAAGACCGTAGCTTTATGTGCTTACCGTTCTTCCGTACAAATGGCAAAAGAACGGGGTGCTTTTGAAGTTTATAATTGGGAAAGAGAAAAGGATAACCCGTTTATCAATCGCCTAAAAGATGCTGACCCTGCTCTCTATGAAGAGATGAAAAAATACGGGCGCCGAAATATTGCTTGTTTAACGATTGCTCCTACAGGAACCACTAGTTTAATGACACAAACAACTTCGGGCATTGAGCCGGTCTTTCTACCTGTTTACAAACGCAGGAGAAAAGTAAATCCTAATGATGCAAAGTCTCGCATTGATTTCATTGATGAGACAGGCGATGCATTTGAAGAATACATTGTTTTCCATCACAAGTTTGTAGACTGGATGGAAGCTAATGGTTATAATACATCTAAGCGTTATACTCAGGAAGAAATTGATGCATTGGTTGAAAAATCTCCTTATTACAAAGCTACCTCCAATGATGTAGACTGGTTAATGAAGGTCAAGATGCAAGGCAGAATTCAAAAATGGGTAGACCATTCTATTAGTGTGACGATCAATCTTCCTAATGACGCAGATGAAGAGTTGGTAAATAAATTATATGTAGAAGCTTGGAAGTCTGGCTGCAAAGGTTGTACCGTTTATCGTGATGGATCTCGTTCGGGAGTTTTGATCTCCACCAAATCAAAGAAAGGAGAGGAACTTCCTCCTTGCAAGCCACCTACGGTTGTGGAAGTACGCCCCAAAGTAATGGAAGCAGAGGTGGTCCGATTCCAGAATAATAAAGAAAAATGGGTCGCTTTTGTAGGTCTTCTCGATGGAAGACCTTATGAGATCTTTACCGGTCTGCAGGACGACGATGAAGGAATTGTTCTTCCAAAAACTGTAACTCAAGGGCGGATTATTAAAAACGTAGACGAGAATGGAGTGAAAAGATACGATTTCCAATTCGAAAACAAACGAGGATATAAAACAACGATAGAAGGACTGTCTGAGAAGTTTAATAAAGAGTATTGGAACTATGCAAAATTAATTTCCGGAGTACTCCGCTATAGAATGCCCATTGAACAAGTTATTAAGTTAGTGAGCTCCCTGCAACTGGACAATGAAAGCATCAATACCTGGAAAAATGGTGTGGAGCGTGCTCTAAAGAAATACATTCAAGATGGAACAGAAGCCAAAGGAAAGAAATGTCCTAACTGTGGCAATGAGACATTGGTTTATCAAGAAGGGTGTTTAATCTGCACAAGCTGCGGAGCTTCTCGCTGCGGATAAACTTACAAATACTTTTTTTCAGTAAAATAGATACCATAAAAAATGATAAAGGAGCTCAATTGCTCCTTTTATCATTTCAAAACAGAACAAAACAAACGTTTGCATAAGATTTTATTCCACTATCATAAACATATATATTTGGTATATTCGATAAATGATTATCATTGCATGACTTTGGAACAACAAAAAAATCTAATAATATGATTTTATCCTTTCACATAGAATATAGAACAAACTGGGGTGAGGAAGTCAGGATACTGGGCTCTGTTCCAGAACTTGGAAGTTGGGAGGTACAACAAGCTATCCCACTCAGCACGACTGATGGAATTAACTGGAAGACATCAAAAAAGATAACGTACCCCACTGAAGGAATCATAAAATACGCCTATTACATTTACAAAGATGGAAACCCCATTCGTAAAGAATGTGATTTTTTCTCCAGACAATTATCTGTTTCGTCTGAAGACAAAAATGTATATCGCAATGTAGATTCATGGAAAAACATTCCCGATCAGCAGTCTTTTTATAGTTCTGCTTTCACGGAATGCTTACTTGCCCGCAAGTACAGTAAAAAAGTTACGCAGACGAGCTATAAGAAGACACTGGTAATCAAAGCGTATGCACCTCGGATAGGGAATGGTTACTGCCTTGCGATCTCTGGTAACCAACCTTCATTAGGGAATTGGGACATCAATAATGTTTGTGTAATGAATGATATTGACTTTCCTGAATGGCAAATTGCTATTGATGCCAGCAATTTATCTTTTCCTATTGAATATAAGTTTGTACTCTACAGCTTGGAAGAGAAAAGAGTAATTACTTGGGAAAATAATCCAAACCGCTATTTGGCTGATCCAGTTATTAAAAAAGGAGAAACATTTCAGCTAGCCGACAGATATGTTTATTTTAACCAACCTCTTTGGAAAGGTGCTGGCGTAGCAGTTCCAGTGTTTTCATTAAAATCAACACATAGTTTTGGTGTGGGAGATTTTAGTGACCTGAAAAAGATGATCGATTGGGCAGCAAAAACAAACCAGAAATTGGTACAGATTCTGCCCATCAACGATACAACCATGACGCATACTTGGGCAGACTCCTACCCATATAGCAGCATCTCAATCTATGCTTTGCATCCCATGTATGCAGACCTAGAAGCAATGGGAAAATTAAAAGATACAGAGAAACAGGGGTATTTCACGAAAAAGCAGAAAGAGCTGAATACAAAAGTCATAATCGATTATGAAGCGGTAAACCAGATTAAGTGGGAATATTTCCGCTTAATTTTTGAACAAGAAGGAAAGAGGACGCTTAAATCGAAAGCTTTTCAACAGTTCTTTTTAAACAATAAAGAGTGGCTGCAACCCTATGCCGTGTTCAGTTATTTACGCGACCTGTATCACACACCCAATTTCAGGGAATGGCCCAAATGTACAGTCTATCATCAAGAAGAAATAGAAAAGATTTGCTCTCCTGATTCAAAGGAATATGAAGAAATCTCTATCTATTATTATATTCAATTCCATCTGCATCTTCAACTGCTAAGTACTTCTACCTATGCCCGTGAAAAGGGAGTAGTGCTCAAAGGAGATATCCCCATCGGCATCAGCCGCAATAGTGTGGAAGCTTGGAAGGATGCTCATTATTTTAATCTGAATGGTCAGGCTGGTGCACCACCAGATGATTTCTCGGTCAACGGACAAAACTGGGGCTTTCCTACTTATAACTGGAAAGTAATGGAGAAAGACGGTTACCAATGGTGGATGAAGAGATTCCAAAAAATGTCGGAGTATTTTGATGCCTATCGCATTGACCATATTCTGGGCTTTTTTCGCATCTGGGAAATTCCACTTAACGCGGTACACGGATTATTAGGACAATTTGTACCTTCCCTGCCCCTGTCTCGCGAAGAAATAGAAAGCTATGGATTATCATTCGATGAGAATCATTATCTCAAACCTTATATCCACGAACATTTTCTACAGCAAGTATTTGGTCCTCACACGGATGCTGTGAAGAACACATTTATCCGCACCACTAATCAGTGGGAAATTTACGAGATGCGTCCCGAATTTGATACGCAAAAAAAATTAGAGATCTACTTCAAAGGCAGAACAGACACAGATAGCATCTGGGTTCGTGACGGATTATATGCACTTATCAGTGATGTACTTTTTGTACGCGATCATCAAAACGCCACGATGTATCATCCACGAATCGGCGTACAACTGGACTTTGTATTCCAATCACTCAGCGATGGTGATAAAGCAGCGTTCAATCGCCTTTACAATCATTACTATTATCAGCGCCACAATGATTTCTGGCAACAACAAGCCATGAAAAAGCTACCTCAATTAATACGTAGCACCCGAATGCTTGTTTGCGGAGAAGACTTGGGAATGATACCAGACTGTGTGCCATGGGTGATGAATGAACTACAAATTCTGAGTTTGGAAATACAACGAATGCCTAAAAGTACCACCATAGAATTTGGTAGGGTAAATGATTATCCCTATCGTTCCGTATGTACTATTTCTACCCACGATATGTCCACACTACGTGGATGGTGGAAAGAAGATTATCAACAGACACAACGTTATTTTAATAATGTCCTTGGTCACTACGGCGCCGCTCCTGAAACCGCTTCAGGTATTATTTGTGAAGAAGTGGTAAAACAGCACCTTTTCTCAAATTCCCTCTTCTGCATTCTCACCTTGCAGGATTGGTTATCAATGGATGAGCAGTGGAGAAACCCGGACATAGAGTCCGAACGCATTAATATTCCAGCTAATCCTCGCCATTATTGGCGATATCGCATGCATCTCACATTGGAAGATTTAATGCAAGCCGATAGTATTAATACTAAAATCAAGGAGTTAATCATATTGACAGGAAGAAATCCGGAAAAATAATTTTATAAAATAAGAGAGAGATGAAAGAGGGTGCCGTTTTCTAACGGTGCTCTTTTTTATTTTCAATAAATGATTGTCGAGTCCATAGAATCTCTTACTTTTGCACTCTTAAGATCTTCCGAAAGGCATAAAGACTTCTTTTCATTCTACTGTACAAAAGAATGTATTCCTATGTACAGAAGAATAAATTGTTTTGTACGAAAGAATATAATGTTTTGTACAAGAAAATAAATAGATCACTAAACAAATCAGAACATGAGAATAAAAGAAATGTATATCTTCCTGAACAAAGTAAAGTTTTATGCTCATCATGGAGTGGCACCACAAGAAACCTTGGTGGGCAATATCTTTATTGTGGATCTGAAATTAAAATTGGACTTCAGCGAAGCTATGAAAAGTGATGATCTTAACTTTACTGTTAGTTACGCCGAGGTGTATAAAGTTGTAAAAGCCGAGATGAAAATTCCCTCTTTTCTATTGGAGCATGTGAGCGGAAGAATTATAAACAGATTATTTCATGATTTCCCATCAGTAGAAGCTATTGATCTCAAACTATCCAAACAGAACCCTCCTATGGGAGCAGACATTGATAGTGCAGGGGTAGAGGTGCATTGTGAACGATAAAGCAAATAAAAGAATGCTGAATGCAGTATCACTTACTACATTCAGCATAAAATTAAACTAAATTATTATTCAAACAAAATTAATCTTCAGTATACCGAAAGATCGTCTGTTCTCTATCCGGTCCTACAGATACAATCTTAATAGGTACTTCCAGTTGTTCTTCAAGAAATGAAAGATAAGCATTAAACTCTTCAGGAAATTCATCCTCACTTTGCATCTTTGTCATATCTACCTGCCATGCTGGAAGTTCCACATATACAGGTTCTACATTCTCATTAATATCATAAGGAAAATAATCTATTTCCTCACCATCCATCTTATAAGCAACACAAGCTTTGATTGTTTCAAAGGAATCTAGCACATCACTCTTCATCATTATCAACTTGGTAACACCATTAATCATGACGGAATACTTTAACGCTACCAGATCTATCCAACCACAGCGGCGCTTTCTGCCCGTCACAGCGCCATATTCATGACCAATCTGGCAGATTTTCTCTCCAGCCTCATCAAATAGTTCTGTGGGGAAAGGGCCACTACCTACGCGAGTACAGTAAGCTTTAAATATACCGTATACCTCTCCTATTCTATTTGGTGCAACTCCCAAACCTGTGCAAGCTCCGGCACAAACCGTATTAGAAGAAGTTACAAAAGGATAAGAACCAAAATCTATGTCGAGCATTGTTCCTTGGGCTCCTTCACAAAGCACACTCTTTCCATCACGAAGCAAATTGTTTATCTCATGTTCACTGTCCACTAAATGAAACTGCTTCAGATATTCAATGCCCTCAAACCATTCTTTTTCCAATTGTGTAAGATCATATTCAAAGTTCAGACTTTTAAGAATAGCTTCATGACGAGCTTTTGCCTGTGAATAAATCTCATCAAAACGAGATAAAATATCTCCCACACGAACGCCGTTCCGACTGATTTTATCTGTATAGGTTGGTCCTATACCTTTCCCGGTCGTTCCTACTTTAGCCTCTCCTTTTGCTGCTTCATAAGCCGCATCGAGCAGACGATGAGTGGGCAAGATCAGGTGAGCTTTTTTAGATATATGAAGTCTTTCTTTCAGTTTATGACCGGAAGCTTCAAGAGCCTCGGCTTCAGCTTTGAATAAAGCCGGATCTAGTACCACACCATTACCGATGATATTTACTTTATCTCCCTGAAAGACTCCGGAAGGAATGGAACGAAGCACATATTTCTGACCTTCGAACTCAAGTGTATGACCTGCATTGGGGCCGCCTTGAAAGCGAGCTACCACGTCATAATTCGGTGTCAATACATCCACCACTTTACCCTTTCCTTCGTCACCCCATTGTAATCCCAATAAAACGTCTACTTTCATTTTATTTATTCTATAGTTATATTATTTTTTTATTTTTTTCCGCTTCTTCGCCCAGGCACACCGACTGCAAATGCCATATATATATAAGGAATAGTGGGACATTTGAAACTTAGTGAGCCGTGTACTGGCTATTGCTTTTTTAAGCGATTCATTTTGAAATTCAGTCACCTTTCCACATTCAGTACATATTAAATGGTGGTGAGTTTCAATATTATAGGATTTCTCGTACTGGGAGCTAGTACCAAACTGATGCTTGATAATGAGCTTTGCATCAATAAGAAGTATAATTGTGTTGTACAGAGTGGCGCGGCTTACGCGAAAATTTTCCTGATTCATCATTTTACTGTAAAGCATGTCAATGCCAAAATGTCCATCAATGGAATAAATGGTATCAAGTATAGCATAACGTTCTGGCGTTTTCCTATGAGCGTTTGCATTGAGATATTCTGTAAATATCTGTTTAACCGTATCTTTCACATTCAATTTTTCCATAATCTGGTAGTTTTACCGCGAACAAAGTTAAACCTTTTTGTGGAAAGAGAAAAGATTAAAGCAAATATTCTATCTCTAATTTTATATCATCGAGTAGAAATCTCGCCTCTCCCTCTTTCAATGATTCATCTTTATCTATCAGCTGAAATACTTTTTCAGCATTCCGTTTGCTTTGCGAACCATATTTTTTCAAAGCCAATGCTGCTGCTTTCCTTGGAAAATAATCGGAAGAAAGTAATGCAGTCATTGTTTGATCAAAAAACTCCTCTTCAGCACGTTCGTTCATCTCTGTTCCTTTACCCAAAAGTCTGGCTGCAAGAAGAAATCCGCAAGCTTGAGGATATTCCTTTTCATTTGCCATCCATTGAAAAGCCTTTGCAGGGGCATAGGGTAAATATTGAAAAAGGTTCATGCAAGTTAATTCGGCTATCTCGGCATTCCAAATATCTTCCACCCAAATATCGGCAATTTCGGGAAAGAAAGTATCAATGGGTTGCAACATTCCAGCCAGAATTTTAGATTCCCGTACGTTCTCTTTCCAAAGAGTCTGTGCCAAATCATGATTCTGATCGTATTGTCGGGCAATTTCTTTCAGGCGAGGCAACTCCACTCCGAAGTTGAGTTTATACGCCAATCCTTTTTCCCGCATACTTTTAGATGCAACTCCATTCATCGATAAACGGAGTTGCATTTTTATTTCTTTAATTAATTCATTGATTTCCATAAATGGCTACTCATTTCTGTTAGGCAAGGTAGAATATTCTTTTCCGTAGCGAAGCATTTGTTCTGCATATCCTTCTTCATAAGAAACCTTCACATCGGTAATTTTTCCATCTTTGTTGGTCACCGCTTGATAAACAGGGTTCAAAAATCCCTTATAAGGAGCCAGATTCAACTTTTTATACCGTTCCAAGACTTCTGCATGAAGCGCAGGATCAACCTTTACCGCATAAGTTTCTACCAAATCACGAGCAGCAGCAAGATCACCTTCTGATTTAATTCGTTGGATTTCTGCTAACAGTTTACCAAATAAAACACGAAGTTTCTTATAATCATTAATACGGACATAAGTCTTGCCACCTTTTTTTACTAGTTCCACTACTTTGTCGGCAGCTCCTTTTTCAAAAGCCCACCGAGCAATCAGCTGACGATTACGCATATGAGATTCTTCCACACTATTTCCTAATTGAATGCGAACCAGTTGCGTCATTAATCCGTTCATCATATACGTATAATATTCCGCTTTATAAGCATCCTCATCAGGAACAACGCCTAATTCCTGCAACTTCTTATCAGGGAGATAATACAAGCCAAACAAATCGGCACGAGCCTCTTCTATCGTTGATCCGTAAGCTTTTAGTGCATCAGGGTCAACACCTGGAAGCAATTTTCCTGAACCATGACCTAAACATTCATGCAAGTCAGTATGAACATCACCCGTTAAATCAGCATACTTATTGTTCATCTCAATTTCAGCCTTGCTGTATGCAAATTCTTCCAAAAAGCCATTACCATGGGCAGCCCTGTTATACGCATCGGTAAGGTTACCAATTGTGACCGATTTAGAACCGTGATGAGCCCGAATCCAATTAGAATTAGGCAGATTTATTCCAATGGCTGTTGACGGATATAAATCACCTGCAAGAATTGCAGCTGTAATTACTTTGGCAGAAACACCTTTAACATCTTCTTTTTTAAACTTTTTAGCTACTGGCGAATGATCTTCAAACCACTTAGCGTTGGCACTAATAGTTTCTGTTCTCTTTGTTGCTTCCAAATCTTTGAAGTTCACAATAGATTCCCAACTAGCCTTCAGTCCAAGAGGATCACCATAAGTTTCCGTAAATCCATTCGTAAAGTCAACCCGCGAATTGAGATCCTTTACCCAAAGAATACTATAATCATCAAAAGTTTTCAAATCACCGGTTTTATAATATTCTATCAATTTAGCTATTACAGCTTTCTGCGCATCATTTTCAGCAACCTTCTCCGCCTTATTTAACCAATAAACAATTTTATCTATTGCCGAAGAATATAAACCTCCCACTTTCCAGACCTTTTCAAATATCTTCCCATTTTCCTTTACCAAGCGACTATTAAGTCCATAAGAGATAGGGGTAGAATCATTCGGATTTTTCATCGCATTATAAAAGTCTTCCGCTTCTTTTTGCGTCACACCTTCATAATAATTGCTGGCAGAAGTTAATATCAGATCTTCGCCATCAACCTGATTCACACGCTTAGGCATTATTTTGGGATCAAATATTACAGGAAATACCTCATCACAAAGCTGAGTAACAGTTTGTCCTTTTTCAAGAGGAAGCTTAGTCGGATCAGTCTTTTCAATGGCTCCTTTAAAGAATTCCACAGTAAAGCCGGGGATAAACTTTTCTGATCCATAATGATGATGAATACCATTAGAAAACCATACTCTTTTGAGATAAGTTTCCATATTTACAAAATTTGTATCCTTCTTATCACCAGCATAGTTGGTATAAACAGCTTCAAGCAGTCGACGAATAGTCAGGTTATATTTCCCATTTTGATCAAACAATATATCACGTCCCTGAAGAGCTCCCTGCGAAAGAAAATAGATTAATTCCTTCTGTTTTAAAGGCAGCTGATCAAAGTCATGTACTCTATATCTAAGAATTTGTAAATCAGCAAACTGCTCAACTCTATAATCAAAATTATCTACCTTTGTGGTTGTTTTTTTTGTATTCCCATAGGAAGAAAGTAATGACATAATCATAATTATCAATATTAATGGTCTTTTCATATTATATTGCATTTAATAAATAACACAAAACAAGAAAAAAGGATAATTCCAAAAAAATATTGGAATAATCCTTTTCTCAATAAAAGTACAATAAATACTAAATAGTTATTTATTTAGTTCTGCATTTTTTTTACGGTAACCGTTAGGTGTCTGGCCTACATTTTTATAAAATGCAGCATAGAAAGATTGACGATTAGCAAATCCTACCATCGAACTAATCTCTTCCACATTCATATCCGCATATCTCTTGTCTATTAAAATGTGTAGAGCATCTTTTACTCTATATTCATTCAATAAACAAGAATAGTTCATCCCAAAACGGGAATTAACAACAGCAGAAAGATAACGGGTGTTAGTCTTCAGCTCTTTAGCCAGATCCTTTGCTGAATAGTCAGGATCTTTGTACTTTTTCTGAACTACAACGATGTTTAGTATCTTATCATACAACTCGTCTGCAAGTTCTGGTCTAATCAAAGACCTGTAAGCAGCCTTTTTTTCCTTCTTCTCTCTTAGATTGTAAGGCTTTTTGAGAGGCGCATTCTCATTAACGGAAGTCTTGCTTCCTACTTTTTTTGCTTGTAAATCACTCATCGAATTAACTGGTTAGGTTTTATTTATAAAATGTCTATCTATATCCTTTACATTGATGTTACAAATTTCAGACATCTTTTCCACATATGCAAGTATTTAGTATTATATTTTTCTAAAATATTATTAACTTATAGGTTATTTAATTAGTCTATTTAATTATGGAAGGATTTTTAACACAAAACAACTCTGTAAATACATTATCAAATGACCTTTTTTAAAATATAGCTTAATAAATTTAGATCAGCAGCTCTTATCTTTTCTTTTTAATGTACCTTTGTGTCTCCATAAGATAATAAAAAGACTATGCTCCGCACACTTAAAACATACTTCGGTTATGACTCTTTCCGGCCACTCCAAGAAGAGATTATTAATCAGACTCTTGCCAAAAAAGACTCCTTGGTTTTAATGCCTACTGGAGGAGGAAAATCTATTTGCTTCCAATTGCCGGCTTTACTGCTCGAAGGAACTGCAATTGTTGTATCTCCTTTGATTTCATTAATGAAAGATCAAGTAGAAGCGCTTCAGTCTAACGGAATTGCGGCTGGGGCTTTGAATAGTAATAATACGGAAACAGAAAATGCAAATCTTCGGCGCGAATGCTTGATGGGAAAGATTAAGTTGCTGTACGTTTCACCTGAAAAGTTATTATCGGAAATCGACTTTCTGCTTTGCGACATCCAGCTTTCTTTGTTCGCAATAGACGAAGCACACTGTATATCACAATGGGGGCACGACTTTCGACCTGAATACACTCAAATGAGCATACTTAGGGAAAAATTTCCTGAAGTCCCGATCATCGCATTAACTGCTACAGCTGATAAAATAACCAGAACCGATATTCTTCATCAACTACGTCTTAAAGATCCAAAAGTATTTATTTCATCTTTCGATCGACCTAACCTTAGCTTAACAGTGAAAAGAGGTTACCAACAAAAAGAAAAAAGTAAGACAATATTAGATTTTATTGTAAAAAGACCTCATCAATGCGGAATAATCTATTGTATGAGTCGTAGTAAGACAGAGAATGTGGCTAAAATGTTACAAGAGAATGGAATAAAGACTGCTATTTATCATGCAGGACGTTCTGTTATGGAAAGAAATAAGGCGCAAAATGACTTCATCAATGATAAAGTACAGGTAGTATGCGCCACAATTGCTTTCGGAATGGGCATCGATAAATCAAACGTACGGTGGGTTATCCATTATAATCTACCTAAAAGTATTGAAAATTATTATCAGGAGATAGGCCGTGCGGGAAGAGATGGAATGGAAAGTGATACTCTTCTATTTTATTCATTGAGTGATTTGATCTTACTCAGCAAGTTTGCACATGACAGTAGCCAGCAAAATATCAATTTGGAAAAGTTAAGCCGAATGCAGCAATATGCAGAAGCCAATATTTGTCGCCGTAGGATATTGCTAAGCTATTTTGGAGAGACAGTGAATAAAGATTGTGGTAACTGCGATGTTTGTAAAAATCCTCCTGAGCGTTTTGATGGAACTATTATTGTACAGAAAGCGCTAAGTGCCATTGTCCGTACTAATGAAGAAATAGGAACAACCATGTTGGTAGACATTTTAAAAGGGTTCAATAATGCGGAAGTTATTGAAAAAGGATATAATAAGCTAAAGACATTTGGTGCGGGACGGGACATCCCTCCTAGAGATTGGTATGATTATTTGTTACAAATACTTCAGTTGGGATATTTTGAAATCGCTTATAACGAAAGTAATCATCTCAAAATCACAAATAGCGGGCGAGATATCCTTTTTGGAAAAGCAAAAGCAACCTTGGTAATTATTAAACGTGAAGAATCTATAATCAAAAGCAAGAAAAAGAAGAGCATCAAAGAATCTAAGTCCGAAAAGATAGTTTATGATAATCTGGATAATACTATTTTTGAAGAGTTACGTGTTCTGAGAAAGAAGTTAGCAGATGAACAAAATGTTCCGGCATATATTGTATTATCAGATAAAGTTCTGCACTCCTTAAGTACCCTCCGTCCAATATCCATAGAAGAATTTGGAAATATTAGCGGAATTGGGGAATATAAAAAAGAAAGATACGGAAAAGATTTTGTGACATTAATCAATAAATTAGTAAAAGAATAAAAATGAGCAAATGCTCATTTACATTCTTTTAGTTGTTCCATTAAGTCCGAACGGGGAATCCCAAGTTCTATTGCTTTATAAAAATCCATCTTTGCCATTTCTTTTTTCTTTTGCGCTAACAAAATTTCACCACGCAAAACATAGGCATTTGCATATGTAGCTGCCAAACTGATAGATTTATCCAAATCGAAAAGAGATAGATCCAAATGAGCCATGTCCTTTTCCAATCCTGCACGAAGAATGTATAACTCAGCATCTTCCGGAGCTTCAATAATTAATTTATTCGCTATTTCAAGCGCTTCCGCATATTTCTGTTCCTTCTGATAAAGAGTAACCAGCCCCATCCCACCAGGAATATTTCCTGGTTCTAATTCCAATAAATGCTTATAGTCTGCCAGAGATTCTTTATACGAACGGTTATTGCATTGCAAATAAGCTCGGAGCAATAACGCTTTTGTATTGTCTTTATCCACATCCAACACCGTACTGCAATCTATATAAGATCTATCCACATTACCCATTTCCAAAAAGAGAGAGGCACGATCCATCAAAATAGGGATAGATAGCGGAGCCAAACTTAAAGCGTAGTTATAAGAGTCCACCGCTTCATCCAGTCTTTGCATACGGCGCTGAAGGCGTCCTAAATTGCCAAATATCATACAATTATGAGCATTTGCAGGTTCCATTTTCAGTGCTTCTTTGTAATAAGCCTCCGCCTTGGTAAGACTATCCACATCTTCATAATGAATTGCCTTATCGAAGAGTTCTTTGTACGTCTGCGCATGAATGCCCGGAAACAGTAAACACATCAATAACAACAAAATAGTTTTCTTCATTCTCTCTATATTTATTAATTAATCCAGTGGATAGGTCTCAAAAGCAAATTCTTCTGTCGACAAATAACGTTCACCAGTATCTGGAAATAAAGCTACAATCATTTTTCCAGCAAATTCAGGACGTTGAGAAAGAAGTTTGGCTGCATGGGCCACCGCTCCGGAGGAAATACCCACCAAAAGACCTTCTGTCTTAGCCAATTCTCTACTGGCACGAATCGCTTCTTCATCAGAAACAGATATCACTTCATCCACAACTGCTGAATTATAATTCTTTGGAACAAAGTTTGCACCAATTCCCTGAATACGATGAGGAGCAGACTTTCCTCCAGTCAGCAAAGGAGAAGAAGCCGGCTGAATAGCCACAGTATAAACACCAGGATTATACTTCTTAAGTGTTTCGGATACTCCACAAACAGTACCTCCTGTTCCTACTCCAGCAACAAATACAGCAACCTGTCCATCTGTATCCCGCCAAATCTCTTCAGCGGTTGTGCGCTTGTGTGCAGCAGGATTGGCTGGATTCTCAAATTGTTGAAGAATAACAGATCCCGGAATACTTGCTTTCAATTCTTCCGCCTTGCAAATAGATCCGTTCATTCCATCAATGCCCGGAGTAAGGACAATTTTTGCACCAAAAGCTTTCAATAAATTACGGCGTTCCAAGCTCATGGTTTCAGGCATCGTGAGGATTAATTTATATTTCTTCACAGACGCCACCATGGCCAGCCCAATCCCCATATTGCCACTGGTCGGTTCTATCAGCGTTGCTCCTGGTTTTAATATTCCGCGTGCTTCCGCATCTTCAATCATTGAAAGAGCAGCACGGTCTTTAACACTTCCAGCAGGATTAAAATACTCAAGTTTCCCGAGAATATTAGCATCGGGATTGTGCTTTTCCATATAACTCGACAATCTTAAAAGGGGAGTATTTCCTATCAAGTCTGTCAGTTTGTTTGCTATTTTTGTCATATCAACTACCTATATCTAAGTATTTTTGCAAAGATAATGAAGAAAACTTATCTCTACCCATAGTTGTTCCATAAATAATCTATATTTTTGGAACATTAAATTTAAAAAAGGAGAAATAAAGATGGATCACAACCATGAACATCACCATAATCATACTATCACTTCCCTGAATAAAGCTTTTATAATAGGGATCGGTTTAAATTTAGCATTTGTTCTGATTGAGTTTGGAGCCGGATTCTATTTTGATTCTTTAGGATTATTGTCCGATGCTGGGCATAACCTAAGCGACGTAGCCAGCTTGGTACTTGCTTTACTCGCCTTCCGTTTGGCAAAAGTAAAAGCAAATGCCCAATATACTTACGGATATAAGAAAAGCACCGTACTCGTTTCGCTCCTGAATGCGGTTATTTTACTTATTACCGTGGGAGTAATATTTTCGGAAAGTATAAAAAAGATAGAAACTCCTCATCCTATTGAAGGAAATGCCATTGCTTGGGTAGCTGGAGTCGGAGTATTTATTAATGCTTTTACGGCGATGCTTTTCATGAAAAGCAAGGAAAAAGATTTGAATGCAAAGGGTGCTTATTTACACATGGCAGCAGATGCTTTGGTTTCTGTGGGTGTATTAACATCGGGAATCATCATTGCTCATACCGGATGGTATATTATTGATCCAATCATCGGTATGGTTATAGCAATTGTTATACTTATTTCCACCTGGAACCTTCTTCATGACAGCATCCGTCTGTCTCTTGATGGCGTACCAGTAGGGATAGACAGTACGGAAATCAAGAAAATAATTTCAGTTACACCTGAAGTTAAAAGCATTCATCACCTGCATATCTGGGCCATTAGTACAACAGAAAATGCACTGACAGCTCACATTGTGGTAGATAATCTCAATGACATGGAAAAATTAAAACACCAAATTAAAGATGAACTATTGGAAGCAGGAATTAGCCATGCTACCTTGGAGTTCGAAACTGGAAAACAATGTTGTGAAAATGGTAATTGTCTTTAATTCTCACTTATTACTTTGATTTATTCTTGTACAAAAGAATAATATCTTCTGTACAAATGAAAAAAAAGTTCTGTACAAAATATTATATTCTTTTGTACAGAACTTTGTTTCTTATTCAAGACGTTTTTTTAATTCTTCTTGATATAATTCACAATCCATTGTCCAACTTCTGTAGTTGAAGAAGGCTTCATGCCATCACCTGCAATATCTTCTGTAACCACACCTATATCCATAGATGCTGCAACAGCTTTACGAATCAATCCAGCTTCTTCTTTCAGGTCAAATGCATATTCCAACATCATGGCAGCCGAGAGAATTGTGGCAAGAGGATTGGCTATATTTTTGCCGGCAGCCTGTGGATAGGAACCATGAATAGGTTCGAACACTGATGTGTGGGCACCAATTGAGGCAGATGGAAGCAATCCCATTGAACCTGTGATCACAGAACCTTCGTCGGTAAGGATATCTCCAAACATATTCTCGGTTACAATCACATCAAAACTCTTTGGCCACTGAATCATACGCATTGCAGCATTATCTACAAACAAATATTCTGTTTCTACTTCAGGAAAATCTTTAGCTATTTCCTTCGAAACTTCGCGCCACAAACGAGAAGTGGCAAGAATATTGGCTTTATCAACGATGGTTAGTTTCTTGCGACGCTTCATAGCATACTCAAAAGCCAGGCGAACGATGCGTTCTATTTCGTAACGACTGTAAACGCATGTGTCGTAAGCGGTGTTTCCATCTTCGCTTCTTCCCTGAGGGCGACCAAAATAGAGTCCTCCTGTAAGCTCACGAATACACATAAAATCGGCACCTTCAATGAGATTTGCGCGTAGTGGTGATTTATGAACAAGTGAGGGGAAAGTCGTTACGGGGCGAATGTTTGCAAACAATCCCAGATTCTTACGCATTGCCAGTAAACCTTGTTCAGGACGTACTTTAGCACTCGGGTCATTATCATATTTTGGAGCGCCAATGGCTCCAAACAATACAGCATCACTTTGCATACAAAGCTCATGGGTAGAATCAGGATAAGGGTTCCCGGTTTCGTCAATGGCACAAGCTCCTACCAAAGCGTGTTTATAATTCAATTCGTGATTATACTTTTCGCAAACGGCAATAGTTGCGTTCAATGCTTGTTCTACAACCTCGGGACCAATTCCGTCACCGGGAAGGACTGCGATATTTAATTTCATTTTTACTAATATATTGTGGTTCTTATTCTTCTTCTATTATATTCAACATTTTCACTGTAGCCTTTATAGCAGCTTCAGTTTGATCGGGATCCAACCCTTTTGTACGAAACTCGTGCTCCTTATTTTTCCACGTAATGACGGTTTGCACAAATGCATCTGTTCGCCCACCGGGAGGAATACTCACGGCATAATTAAGTAAACGTGGAAATTTTCTTCCCAACGTTATTTTATATACCTTGCGAAGTGCCCGCATAAATGCATCGTACTGACCGTCTCCTGCGGAAGTTTCCTCGTATTCTTTTCCATTAATAGATATTTTCAATGTTGCCACCGGTTTAAGTCCCCTGGTCAGCGTAAGAAAATAACCAAGAAGAATTACTTTACTATTGGCCGTACTATATTTCAGCACATCAGAAATGATGTAAGGTAAATCCTCCTGCGTTACGAGTTCCTTCCGATCTCCAAGTTCAATGATCCGTTCCATTACTTTTTTCATGGATTCCTCATCGAGTTCCAGTCCTAAAGACTCGAGGTTCTTGCGAATATTCGCTTTGCCTGAGGTTTTTCCCAAAGCATATTCGCGTGTACGTCCAAAACGTTCGGGCAAGAGATCATTAAAATAGAGATTATTCTTTGAATCTCCATCCGCATGAACACCAGCCACCTGCGTAAACACACTCTCACCTACAATTGGTTTATTGGCTGGAATAGCAATGCCAGAATAAGATTCCACTACCCTACTTACATCATTCAACCTGTCTTCCACAATAGATGTCTCTGCGTTAAAATGATCTTTGAGAATAGCTTGCACACTAGCCAGTGGTGCATTTCCAGCTCTTTCTCCTAAACCATTAATGGTGGTATGAAGTCCCTTAGCTCCCGAAAGTACCGCCGCCAGAACATTGGCTACGGCAAGGTCATAATCATTGTGCGCATGAAAGTCAAAATGCCTTTTCGGGTAACGCTTCATCATCTTACGCATATATTCCAACGTTTGCAAAGGATTAAGAATTCCAAGCGTATCAGGCAACATGAAACGCTTAATAGGAAGTTGAATCAAAGTATCCATCAACTGAAAAACATACTCCGGCGAATGTTGCATTCCGTTGCTCCAATCTTCCAAATAAACATTCACGCTGATTCCCATCCGTTCGGCATTGAGCACCACTTCAGTAATATCAGCAATATGCTCTTCTGCGGTTTTTCTCAGTTGAAAAGAGCAGTGTTTCAAAGATCCCTTGCAAAGAAGATTGATCACCTGGCATCCGGCCTCATGTATCCAATTCAACGAATCCATTCCATCTACAAACCCCAATACCTCTACGCGTTCTAATAGTCCGCGCCGCTTTGCCCAAGAGCAAATAGCCTTTACCGATTCAAGTTCTCCATCCGATACCCGAGCGGAAGCAACTTCAATGCGATCCACATTCAGCTCCTCCAACAACAAACGAGCGATCATCAGTTTCTCTTGTGCCACAAAAGAAACGCCACTTGTCTGTTCACCATCGCGAAGGGTGGTGTCTAATATCTCTATTTTCATTTTCTTTCCCACGCTTCTATTCTGTCTTTATTGCTAAGCAAATAGTCAATATCGTCCAGCCCGTTAGTCAAGCAATCTTTTTTATAGGCATTAATCTGAAAATGCTCGCTCTTCCCAGTCGCTTTGTTTGTAATCGTCTGGTTAGGCAGATCTACTTCAACCTCCATTTTCGCATCCTCTCTGATGGAAGCAAAAAGTCCGGCCAGAAATGTATCGGAAACAACGACCGGAAGCACAAAATTATTCAATGCGTTATTCTTAAAAATATCAGCAAAGAAACTACTTACCACTACCCGGAATCCATATCCGGCAATCGCCCATGCCGCATGTTCCCTACTGGAACCAGAACCAAAATTCTTTCCTGCAACCAATATTTTACCGGAATATGTAGGATTGTTTAATACAAACGAAGCAATCGGATGATCTTGTTTGTCATATCTCCAGTCGCGGAAAAGATTATCTCCGAAGCCTTCTTTAGTAGTTGCCTTTAAAAAACGGGCAGGAATAATTTGGTCTGTGTCCACATTCTCAAGTGGAAGAGGAACACAGGTACTGGTTATTATATTAAATTTTTCGTTCATCGTTATTCTATTTTTAAGCCATTAATACTCGTGGATCAGTTATTTCTCCTGTAACTGCTGCCGCTGCCGCAACAAGTGGACTTGCTAAAAGGGTGCGTGCACCTGGTCCCTGACGTCCTTCAAAATTACGATTAGATGTAGACACTGAATATTTACCTGCAGGAACTTTATCTTCATTCATTGCCAGACAAGCAGAACATCCCGGTTGACGGAGTTCAAAGCCCGCTTCATTCAAAATCTTATCTATTCCTTCTTTTCGAATTTGCTTTTCCACATTCCATGAACCCGGAACGAGCCATACAACTACATTGTCCGCTTTCTTTTTACCTTTCACTAAAGAAGCAAATGCACGGAAATCCTCAATACGCCCGTTGGTACAACTACCTAAAAACACATAATCAATCTTCTTACCAATCATTGCATCACCAGCTTCAAAACCCATATATTCTAAAGACTTAGCATAAGAGATACGTCCAGCATCAGGAACACTCTCAAGAGTAGGGATACTTGAAGCAATGCTCAATCCCATTCCCGGATTTGTTCCGTAAGTTATCATTGGTTCAATATTTTCAGCCCTAAAAGTAACTTCTTTATCAAATTCAGCGCCAGCGTCACTCTTTAAAGTTTTCCAGTATTCTACCGCTGCATCCCAAGCTTCTCCCTTAGGAGCATATTCTTTATCTTTAATATATTCTATTGTTTTTTCGTCGGGAGCAATCATTCCTCCACGTGCCCCCATCTCTATGGAAAGGTTACAAAGCGTGAGGCGTCCTTCCATCGAAAGTTCTCTAATCGCTTCTCCAGCGTATTCCACAAAATAACCAGTAGCCCCACCGGTTGTCATTTTAGCAATAATATAAAGAGCCATATCCTTAGCCATCACACCTTTAGCCAGTTTCCCGTCCACAGTGATACGCATAGTCTTAGGCCGAGACTGAAGTACACATTGTGAAGCTAAAACCATCTCAACTTCCGAGGTACCAATACCAAAAGCAATAGCTCCCATCGCACCATGAGTAGAAGTATGAGAATCTCCACAAACGATGGTCATTCCAGGAAGAGTCAAACCATTTTCAGGACCTACCACATGAATAATTCCATTCTTCTTATGTCCGATACCAAACAAAGTCAAACCAAAGTCTTTCGCATTTTTATCTAATTCCTGTACCTGATAGCGAGAAATAGGATCCACTATTTCTTTATCCTGATTAAGCGTAGGAATATTATGATCGGGTATACAAAAAACTTTCTCCGGTCGAAAGCATTTCAATCCACGACTTCGCAATCCAGCAAAAGCTTGTGGACTGGTTACCTCATGACAGTAAAGCCTGTCAATATAAAGCTGAGTGGGACCATCTTCCACAGTGCTTACCACGTGAGCGTCCCAAATCTTATCGAATAACGTTTTCATATTTTCTATTATCTGATTAAACCTGATTATCTATTTAACTGGGAAATATAATTATTTCATAAACTTATTAATACAGTCAATATAAGCTTCCACTGAAGCAGCCACAATATCTGTATTTGCCCCGAAACCATAATAAAGCTGCTTATCATATTCCACCTGCATGTGTACTTTACCTACATCATCGCTCCCTTTGCTGATGGCCTGAATAGTGAATTCTTTCAAGGTCATGGTACGATGAATAATTTTTTTCAATGCTTTAATCGCAGCATCCACAGGGCCATTCCCACTTGCCGCCGCTTCAAATTTTTCACCGGTAATATCTATTCCTATACTCGCCACAGATCTAACTCCAACCCCACTTGTCACCTGCAAATATTCCAACTTAATGCGATGATTAGCACTTCTATCTGCACCAGCAAGTACAAGAATATCATCATCATGGATATCTTTCTTGCGATCGGCAAGTTTCAAAAAGTCCTCATATACTTTATCCAGTTTTTCCTGAGACAGCTCAATGCCAAGAATAGACAGGCGATGTTTCAATGCAGCTCTTCCACTCCGTGCAGTCAGCACAATAGAGCTATCATCAATTCCCACATCATGTGGATCAATAATTTCGTAAGTCTGCATGTTCTTTAGTACTCCATCCTGATGAATACCTGATGAGTGCGCAAAAGCATTACGTCCTACAATTGCTTTGTTGGCCTGAATAGGCATATTCATCAAACTGGAAACCATACGGGAAGTAGAATATATTTTTTGTGTGGTAATATTAGTTTGAATATCAAATTCATGATGGCTCTTCAATATCATTGTTATTTCTTCCAAAGCAGTATTACCTGCCCGTTCACCAATTCCATTCATTGTAACTTCCACCTGACGTGCTCCGGCAATAATACCTGCCATTGTATTTGCAGTAGCCATGCCTAAATCATTATGGCAATGAGTAGAAAGAATCGCATTATCGATACCCTTTACGTTTTCTTTTAAAAACCGAATCTTAGCCTCATATTCAGAAGGTAAACAATAGCCGGTTGTATCAGGAATATTCACCACAGTGGCACCCGCTTTAATAACAGCTTCAACTACCTTAGCAAGATATTCATTATCAGTACGTCCGGCATCTTCTGCATAAAATTCCACATCCTCCACATACTTCTTTGCATACTTTACCGCAGCGACCGCCCGCTCAATAATCTCTTCCCGAGTAGAGTTAAACTTATATTTTATGTGAGAATCCGAGGTCCCAATGCCTGTATGAATACGCTTATGCTTAGCAAACTTCAGTGCATCCGCAGCTACATCAATGTCATTTTGAACCGCACGAGTTAGCGCACAGATAGTAGGCCAAGTTACGGCTTTTGAAATTTCGATCACTGAATTAAAATCTCCAGGGCTGGAGACTGGAAATCCAGCTTCAATAATATCTACCCCCAAAGCTTCCAACGCCTTGGCAACCTGAATCTTCTCAACCGTGTTCAACTGGCATCCAGGTACTTGTTCACCATCCCGAAGAGTCGTATCAAAAATAAATAATCTATCACTCATCTTTTACCTATTTATATAGATTCATATTATCAAAAAAAAGCCTTTCTCATCTAGAAGTGAGAAAGGCTTTCATATATTTTCAATATACATATTTACGCACGACACTCACTTCCACTAAGTTTACATAGGAGAATAATAATACCGCAGAGGAGAATATGTAGAAAAATCTGGTTCATATTGCTGTCTTTATTTATTTGACGATGCAAAGATATCTATTATTTATTACCTGACAAATAATATGATACTTTTTTATTCAATAAAATATAATATCATAATAATTAGAGGATAAAATAAAGTGATATATAATAATATGAGGCCGTAAATAACATACTAAAGAAAACTTCAAAGACTTCTTTAAATTTCTCTCTTAAGCGATATAATATATATCGTAAATTTCAGGATATTGGGGGATGTTGTGAAACAGAATGGAACAAAACAATCAAACGAGACTTAAAACGAAACATAAAGGATGGATATCATAGATATTCAAAAAAAAGGGAGAGTCCCGGGGAATGAATGATTTCATCCCCGGGACTCTCCGGTAAAACGGCAGCTACCTACTCTCCCACTGT
>JAATGU010000026.1 GCA_015654535.1 Bacteroidales bacterium | reverse complement strand
TATCCAGTTTTTACCGAATTTGGTAAAAAGCAATCCTATACCTATGTAAAAGAAAGCAACGACGGCCTTACCAAATAATATTGCAGTAATTAGAAACAGAAGGATAAGTAACAAAACTGAAAGTGGATTAGGTTTCTTACTATTTCTGTTATTATTCTCCTCTTTAAAGTAATCAGGTAAAACCCTAAATTCCTCAGGTATCAAATTAGGTATAAATTTCATTCAATATGGTTTCAGGATCTATTATTAATTAAATATCTTTATCAAAAGTCAGTTCAGTTTTATAAAACCAAGCCTTAAATTCTTTGGTGTATTTTTTATCAGATGGCAATCGAACCAGCTTCTTACCTTTTTCCAAAGTTTGCTTTTGACCCCACGATTTCTTCGCATAAATCAAAGCATCAGGATGCACTGCCTCTAAATACTTATAAAAGGCCAAAACTAAACCAAACTGTTCTGCCTTGCCTTTAAACAATGATGTATTTGAACTACCTGCAGGTGATGGTAGCTTGATCAACTTAGACGAATCCAGCAGAGATAAATCACTACCCATGATTATTTTGAAATTTGAAAATGCATTATAATTACCAGAACTACTTGTAAAAAATATTTTTTCGATAGAATCATGATTTTCCATTACATAAGTTCTTAAATCATAATTGTAATCTTCGCTACGAAGATTAAGATCTCTATCCAGTGGTGAACACGGTAACAACCTGTTACACTGTTTAACTGTATCAGAGAAACCAACCCGGTACTCCTTCTGCCACTGCAGTATTTCATCTACTTTTTTAAAATTGAATTGTGGGTATAAAGGTTGGATTAACGACCACATAGTCCATTCATTTCCATAAAAATAATCAAGTATGAATTTGCGCCCAGCACAAGACTTATTCGGTGGTATCGTACCGATTATTAGATATTTAAGACCATTTTTCAACGGATAATCCAGCAGAAACGGATGTTGTTCTTTAGTCATATATATTTTAGGAATGGTAAGTATCACTCATTATTTCAAGCTTTCTCCGTAAAAGCTTTTCCTGATGTTTTAAGGTTTCATCATAAACACTCGTCTTTTCTCCCCACTTACTGGCGAGAATAAAAAGCTCGAGTCCGAACAGTATAAAAAACCAGATTAGCCATACTCCCATGGCTACCGCAGACTCAGATAAAATATCAAACATTATTTTTAACTCATCTAAAAACCCAACCTTAGAGCTTATTTCTTCCACCAAGGAAGATCTTAATACCAAAAGGGCTTCATCCTTCTTCATTTTTGTTTCACGTATTCCAGCAATCTGATCGTCCAAAGGCTTAATCTGGTCACTTTTGGGATTAGGCTGCGCATTAACAGATGTAGACCTTGCATTAATGATCCTAGTAGTTTGAGTCGATTTACCAGTGGAATCAGTAGTTGTTACCGTTGTTGGAACCGGCGTGGTAATATTTGTATATATCCTGATCGTCGGATTTTTACTTAATTCTGCATCCAAATCTATACGTTGAAGCTCTTTTGCTGCTATTGTAGAGTCAAGCGTCCTAATTTGCAGTCTCAGTTCTTCAGATTTGACCGGGAAAATTTTATTCACCTCCGTATCCAACAGCGTAATTTTTCTTTTCTCAATATCAGCTTTAAAGATGAGCTGATCAATGATAACAGATCCAATAATTGCCATTAGAGTAGCTATCAGTATTCTCATTATAAAAAGCATTTTACCAGGATCTATTGAAAGAATAATCTGTCTTTCTATCTGAACTATGATAGTGCAAGCAACCATTGCTCCTACAATGGATCCTAAAATTCCAATATCCAGATATCTATTAGTAAATACATAGCCAACAGATGCCCATATAATGCAGACAATCAGCAAAGCAGATATATTTTGCTTTACTTTTATAGCAGCAACCTCACTGGATCGCATCACAATAGCATAATTATATCCTGAAAGAAAACAACCTAACCTTAACCACCAATTTTTCATATACTAAACTTAGAATTTTTTACTAATAATTGCATGGTGCGAAATTGCAGCCAGACCATTCCTGAAACCACGAGTATAACTTATGATAATACCCTGGCTATCACCCTCATTATTCAATGCAGCAGCTTCCAACAGATGAACTTTATCAATATGGCTCTCGGCAGTTTCTTTCTTCATCTTGAGTTCCTCCACAGTGTCTACCATACCACTTCTTGAGCGGCTTTCTATATGGAAATTAATCTCCCTGATAAAATCTTCATAAAAAACCTTTACCCTTTGTATGGTTCTCATCAGTTCTTTACTCAGTGCATCTATATTTTGCTGCAGATGGTATGAATCCGGATTAATGAGCGCGTCGTCATACCCTTTAGATTCCAGATTCCTGTCTAAAAATCGATAAAGCTGATCAAGATTATTTGTGATAATCAATGTTTCCTCAGTATTTCCATTTGTTGCCGCATGATCAGTAGGCTGATTTCGTTCAAGAAAGATATTCTCGGGAATTACTGTTGTATTTCCACCATTTGTATAGTTTTCGTTCTCACTTTGCGTTTGTGATTTACTTTTCAAAAAATCAAATAATCCCATAATTCTAAATATATTTTGTTGGTACTTTATATTGCCTATGACCTTTCTGATGGCACTTCTCGCATAAGGTGATCAGTAAATTGTCCTCATAATTCCAGGGGAGGCTAAATGCTTTAGTTGCCTTACTAAAATGGTATTGTCTGTGATGTACCTGAAGGTCCTCGGACGAAGCGCATAATACACACTTATGATCATCTCTATTCAATATTAACAATCGTTTCGCCTTCCACCTGGGATCAAATAATAACGCTCCATAAGATCCATGAAAAACCACATCATCATAATCAGAAGTACTATTATTAATACCTGTGGTAGTTACGCTTGTATATTTCCTGAAACCACCATCCAGCACCAGATACTTGTATTGCTGTTCCTTAGCCATATAACTTCTTAAGTTCCAATCATGACCATCTTATCATGATATTTTAATCGATTAATTTATAAGACGCAAATTGTCAATTAAATAGAGTTATTAATTACGGTTAACCGTAAAGAGCAATTTTTCTAAAGGCAGTATAGCAGCACTAAAATGAAATCCGACAGATAAAAAGATTGTACTTTCAAGCCAGGAACTGTGCACTGGAATATAAATCTCGTGTAATATCGATTTTTATATTAAATGGATAGGTAAATAATATTATTACGGTTTCCCGTAAGGAAAATGCCAGTGACCTATATACTTTTGAAGAGTTAAACGAGTAGCTTATGCATGATAGGACCGCATATTATAATTGGGATTCATAGATTTCCAATCACCCAGATAACTGAAAAATCATCCGGGTACAAATTAGCTTGCTAGAAGTCCGAATAACTCATAAATAAGTGTTGAACGTAACTACTATTTTAACGCTAAATCACAATAAACAAAAATAAAAAATGGCTTGGAGTTTTAGTAAACGAATAAAAATCATTCCAGGAGTTCATTTGAACTTAAGCAAAAGTGGTATATCAACTTCTATTGGAGTTAAAGGCACAAACATGACTTTTGGCAAGTCTGGTACATATTTAAATACCAGCATACCTTCTTTAGGTATTCACAATAGACAGAAACTTTCTGGTTCGAGAACAAATCCTCTACCGCAACCGTATAACCAATATAATCCTACTGTTCCGTCCAACAATATCTTTAGTGCTGATATCCATGAAATAACCAGTCAGAATATGCAAGGGGTAAAAGAAGCGATTATTTTAGCACATCAACAAAGAAAAGAACTATCAAATGATTTGTTAAAGATTCACGCAACCTTAGGGACTTCCCGATTGAAGTATATCCTCAGTTATATGTTCCTTTATGGGTTGATAAAAAAGACAATTCCAGGGAATTTAAAAAAAGATATAGAAGCACAAAAGGAAGCGATTAAGCAGACAAAAAATGAGATTGAAAATTGCTACGTAAAACTGGAAATCGATCTCGACCCTGAAATTAAAGAAAAGTACGATAAGCTCCAAAACGCATTCAAAAAATTAACTACTTGCCATAGAATTTGGGATGTAACAAGTGCCCATTTTCAAGACAGAGTGGTGACGCGCTCATCAGCAAGTACATTAGTAAAAAAAAGCGACGTAAAATTCTCGTTAAAATCACTGGTTGATATGAAATCAACTTATGAGTCAATGTACTTTCAAAACGCAAATGGGGCAGATCTATACTTATACCCCAGCTTTATCGTCATGTATTCCAATAAGTCAAATTTTGCAATTATAGGCCTTGACGAAATAGATTTACAACAGAGCTTTGTCCGATTTACAGAAACGGGAACCGTTCCAAGAGACTCCAGAATAATTGACAGAACATGGGCGAAAGTAAATAAAAATGGGAGCCCAGATAAGAGATTCAAAGGTAACTATCAAATTCCAATAGTGCAATATGGCGAAATTAGACTACGAACTATAACTGGACTAAATGAAGAATATGAGTTCAGTAATTATGAGTTTACCCAAGAATTTGGCACTGCATTTAAGGATTATCAGGCCACGATTAAACAACTAAATAAATTTAAGAAAAGCGGTGTAACTAGTTAATGATAAAGTTTTAATTACATAAATTACGCTGATTAAAATCTATCAATTTTTATCTAAAAACATAAATTCACATGACGCCAACAGAAGCGGAAATATTGCTCGATGAATTTGATAATTTGCCCAAATTTATAAAACAACCAACTTATTTAGAGATATGTAAATATCCACGACGACGTTTTGAGGAGATCTGTAGCAGACTATTATGCTTTTATTTTGCACCAAAGAATGAACATGGATTTAACGACCTTTTCCTTGTATCCTTATTGGAAATACTTTCTAAAGATCCCATTCCATTCAGAGAAGAACAGATTAAGGTAATCAGCGAGGAAAATGCAGAAGGCAAAAGACTTGACATGCTAATTCACTGTCCCAGTTTTGTGATTGGAATAGAGAATAAAATTACAGCGGCGATATACAATCCTCTGGAAACATATAAAAACAGGATAGAATTATATGGCGGCAAGAATATCTTCAAAGTAGTTCTCTCACTCAGGAAAATTGTAAATAAAGATGAATTGATGATTCTAAATACACAAGGCTTTATTAGCATCACATACTTAGAACTATTTGAAATAATTAAAAGAAAAATTGGATGGTACTTAGATAAAGCAAACACCAAATATTTAACCTTTTTAACAGATTTTATTCAAACCTTAGAAAATATGGACGGAAACAATATTTTAAATGAAAAATTAGCAGACTATTTCTATGATAATTCTGTAAGAATAGACGATATGTTAGATCTATATCAAAAGTTTCAGAGTAGGACACTAGATACCCAAAAACAAAGAATCGCAGAATTAAGAGATAAAGTAATATCATTGACTGGAAATACTAACTGGTGGGCATGGGAAGGATGGGATCTAGGCTTCAACAAATTTAATGCGGAAAAACCTTTAATTGGAATTGAGGCGTCTTTCAATGCTACCAGAGGAAAGGCTCTGGGCAAATTCAGCATCTACATAACCACATGGAAACTAAGTGACTGGGTTCCGTATGAAGCAAAAATATTAAGAGATTTTCCAAATAATTTCATGGATAAGAAGGATAATCGTGTCTATTTACATATGGATGTGATTGAAGATGATAATGAAGAAGAAATATTGGCTAAACTGAATACATATTATAACTATTTATCAGATTTAACCAAATAGTTTTGAGAGAGGATTAAACACGCACGCCTTTTCACATAACCTAAACCAACACGCATTCAAAAATACCGATTACCTTTATAATGGCTAGTTCATCATCAGACAACTCAATAGCTTTAAATTCCGGGTCATCAGATAATGGCTTTAGAATGATCGACTGATGGCTCCAGCCTTCCTCCTCAACCACTTTCCTGCTTTCGTATTCCTTTACCGTATACCTGGAGCCAAATAAAGAATACTGGAGTTCAGTGCTTTCAACCAGAACGATTTTACCGCTCCTGGAGCCACCCAAATATTTCCTGAACAAACAGACCGATCCATTCGGTATAACCCTGTTCATAGACTCCCCTACCACTCTACAGGCAAAAAGATCATCAGTAGCTTTATACCTTGCGGGTATTTCTATCCATTCAAAATCCTTAACATCCTGCAGGTCACTAAAAATACCTGCTGCCGCATCAAGATCATAAACCGGCACACTATTTTGATATGGTACCACCACAGACTTAGTAGTAGGCTTAATTAAGCGCTCACTCCGGTAGATAGCTACGTGACTGGCAAGATATTCCCTTAGGCTTGCATCGCATACATACACATAGGTGCCTTTAATGCCCCGCAGCATAATCGTTTTATAGATATTGATGATAAAACGCTTTAAATGCTCCGGGTCAGTTATCGCATTTTTACCATTCTTGTCATGGTAGTTTTCCTTCCGGATAACGATCTCATCCTTTTCCTTGTTATAGGAAATTTCATTACCGAAAATAACGCCGGCGTAATTTAAATCATACCCCTGGGTGGTGTGTATACAGCCGACTTCATTGATGGAATTACCAGAATTGACCCAGTCTAACGATACGCTGTTCCATTTCAGTTCAACATCGCCTATATGAATGTCAAAGGCATCTTTATTCTTTTTTGACACCCACTCCCATGAATATCCTGCAATTAAACGAGACAAACCATGTTAGGTATTTCTGAGCTTAATCTCACTCACCATATCTGCCAGAGATTCAAAAAGCAGAAACTCATATTCTTTAGAACGGTATATTTCAGTACCCGGTTCAAGTTTACACTTTACTAATTTATTTATATACTGGACGTATGCATTCCCTCCTCTTACCCTGAACTGAGAACTTAAATATTCAGTATTGCTGAAGATGCCAGATTTCAATTTATCAAAATCAGTGGTCTTCACGTCAGAAGGCTTGATAGACTGGTCTTCATCATAAAACAATACCGACTTTCCAGATTGTTTGATCACCCAATCCAATTCACTGCAGGTATATTTATTAAAACCGAGCTTCTCACAGGCTTTGTCAAACGTACCAAAATAGGCTCCCAGATTCTTTCTTTGCCGTAAACGGTGCGATTCATCAACAAAGACAATGTCGTACCGCTCATTAGCGAGTTCGGCCGGTCCAATAACCATATTTGTTTTTAAACCTTTTATATTTTTAAATACCTTTTTTATTGTGCCCCTGAAGGATGACATAGGAATAACCAATGCCATCTTCGGATCAGGATATTTAATCTTCAGATCTAAAATCAGCTCTATAAATTCTGCTTCATCATCGCCGAATTCCTTAAAATTGAAATCTTCAATATTGGTTTTCAGTAGTTTGAACAGGAAAATGGCTAAGATCGTTTTCCCCGTACCTGCCCCTCCTTCAACAATAATACTCCTGATATTATCATTCAGCAAATTCCTGATGATAACCAATAAGCCTTTCCGCTGATCCAGCGCGAGGGTTTTATAAGGAGAATATTTAAACAGGTCAGAATTGTCGATATACTCGAGAGCGTGTTTGGAAATCCCTTCTGCCCTCAGTTTATCCCATAGTGATCTGAATAAATCCCAGTAATGTTCTTTCTGGTAAAAGTTATGGTTAGCCAAACCAACATTGGCATTTAGGAGCTTATACTTGCCATCACCAGAAATATATTTGATCAGATTTGATTCAATATCCAGTGTGGCCGACTTGTTAAATTGACCACTGCTGATTAAGTGTGCAGTACTCAGCTTATTTTTCTCATTGTTTTTCAGGTGATTGCTCATCCTGGAATAGGCATCGGTAGTTTCACCTACGTATGCTTCTTTTATCGTACCATCACTTAAGATGTAAACAACTGGCCACAGGTTTTTTGCATAATGCGAATCGTGCAGTTCATTGAATAAATTAGCATCAAAGTCGTATGAACTGACAACAAATTCATTAGCAGGAATCATAGATCTGTATATTTTGTTGCTGTTCCTTTAGACTTATCTACAGGATACTTCTCACCGTTTTTCCTGATTTTATTTAAAACTATTTCATTTACATCAAGATCATATTTATCTGCCAGCAGTAGGGCATAGGCAAAAACATCCGCGAGTTCTTCTTTTACTTTTTCAATATTGGCTTCTTCTGCTTTTTTCCAGAGGAATACCTCATTAAGCTCTGCTGC
>JAATGU010000039.1 GCA_015654535.1 Bacteroidales bacterium | reverse complement strand
GAAGGTCTCCTAACAGTCTCCGAATGTTTTAGGAGTTTTTGAATATATCATTGAAAAATAAAGCAAATCCTTGAAGAATATCTGTAGACTTTCGATATTCTTCAAGGATTTTACAATATGGGTTTTACCGAATGCTTACGAACAACGAGTTCTAGTTTAAAAACAAAAGCAAATAAAGATTGTAGACTTGCAAACAGCTTTCACCAACTTATTAGAAGACGCTTGTTAATCAATTTTACCAGAAGTTTTTTATGAGTACCTTTACGAAAGTAAATAAACTCATTTTATGTCAATAAATGCACAAAAAAAGTAGCAGTGTTTTTTTATAAATAAGCCTATTTGGATTAATAACTAAGAGGTAGCTACGTTAGAGTATCCAATAGCTTTTATTATATTTTCAACGATCTTTGCTTCCTCATTATAACCGTCGGTTGATAATCTTAGTATAGGAAGCCCAATAACCTCCATGATATGATCTTTCTTTTTATCTCTTTCTCGCTGTAATTCATTGTTATGATAAGAAACTCCATCCACTTCAACCGCTAATATAGGAGCTTTGTCAATCTTGTTATATAAAAGAAAGTCGAGCCTAGAATTATTCTTTATAAACTTGACCTCTTCTTCTGATAATAACTGATAATTTCTAACAAGGTCTCTCAGTTTATATTCTCTAGCTATGTCAATAAACAAGAATCGAGAGTCGTTTGATAATATCTTTTCATGAAGCAGCTTATAAACAAGAATCTCAGCAGGAGAACCTTCTATATCCTTATTGGATAAAAGAAACGATGTGAACACTTTGTTGTACTCTTTATAAAGAAGATCAAAAACAGAACAAATCTTGCCCTTCGCAATCGTATCCTTCGGATCAGTGGTATAACACATATATCGTATCATATCACCTATATTTGTTCCGTGTGGTAAAAGCATCGACTCCGGTTTCACTATAATAAACTCTTTAACTGCTCTTGACACAGCAACATTTATAAGATTGGGATTATCAATGAATGTTCCGATCTTATTTTTAACCGTATTAAATATAATCACATCTTTCTCACGTCCCTGGAATTTATGTATAGTGTCTGCTTCAACTCCATTCGGTAGCTGTTTTTGCAGCATATCTGCATGTCTCCTATACGGAGCGATAACTCCGACTTTCGTATAATCAGCAGAATAGTTCTCACGGATATAGAGATCCGTTTCATCTATCTGTCTTTGATTATAATCATCCTTTCCACCTGATATACTTGTCTCAATGATTCTGAATGGATGATTATCTCCGTTAGTCATAATAACCAGATTGTTATTATAAAACTTCTTATTACAAAATCCAATAATCGTAGGATGGCATCTGTAATGTTCTTTTAGCAAAATAGATTTTACATTATTCCCATACAAGCTTTTCAGCGAATTCAAAATATTCTGTTTGACATAATCATAGGCAGGAGAAATATTGTACTTAACTTGAAATTGTTCCGCGACTTCTTGACTTTGTTTATCTACAATATGAGTAAGCTGCATACTGTCTCCAACAACAACCACATTTCGACAACACGAAAAACATACGGCGGACTTTATAATATCCACCTGCGAAGATTCATCTATAATAAGATAATCAAAAAGATAATCCTTAGGAATACTCGTGTGTAGGGAAAGTGTAGAACTTAGTATTACAGGATAATGTTTTGTAAAATCAGTAAACTGTTTACGGTAATCATCAATTTTAAACACTGACTCTCCTAAGCAATTATATTTTTCGCAAAGCACGCCATTGAATATCTTTTTAGATGTTTCAATGAATTTTTTCAAGTTAGAATCTTCATGATTAAACTCTAACCATTTTTCAATATCAGATATTTCGCCTTTTATTTTATCAATGTATAATTCATAGAATTTATGATTTACATAAACGTATAATTCTTCATTATATTTCCTGATAAAACTTAGTCTCCAAAAGCCATATTGTAGAAAAAATCGTAACATATTCATTATGGACCAATTTCCCTTAATATCAATATTAGAAAGTAAATCCTTCAATTTCAAAATCTTATCTAAGTTCCAATTACGATAAAATTTACCATCAAGCTCTGATTTTATATTCTGATTAAGTGGCTGTTCAGATTTAATATGGCCAAATTCTATTTCAGCATCAGATAACTCTGTTTTTAACACAGCCAACTTATTTCTGAACTGAAAACATTTCGTTAATATAGCATCTAAATTTCTAACCTCACTCCTCGCCTTTATCAACTCCTCCTTTGAAATCATAAAGCCTTCATCAACAATTTGTTCTTCATTATTATCAAAAAAGGAAGCTTTATTTTCATTATTTCCAAGTGATGCAACAAGCATTCCATAGCCGTACTTTATTAATTTCTCACGCACATTGAATACAGCAGAATTATTATTTGAAACAATTGCCACAGTTTTGTTCTGCACGATAAGATTGGCTATTAAATTTAATATCGTTTGGGTTTTACCCGTTCCCGGAGGGCCTTCAACTATACTTATAGTATTTCTAAGTGTGGTTTCAACTGCCAGTTTTTGACTTTCATTGCATCCAAAAGGATAGATTAGTGTCTCATTCGAGATATCTCTAGAGAGATTTATACCATCTAAATAGCTGGATAGTGCCGATCTTGAATCTGATAGTTCTATATTGTTAAGAGCCTTAAGTAATATTTCGGAGCTTATTTGATTAGCGTTCTTACCATCCGTCTCATCTGATTGAATACCAAACGATATTCCACCTGACTTTTCCAGTATTTCTTTAAAGTAACTGATAATTGATTTTGCCTGGCATATATTCTTTTTGATATCACATATTTCAATATCAGAACTATTCTCAATAGGGCCGAAACAATTATCTCCATCCCTATAAATCAAATAATGACCATAATCATCAACTGTATTATATCTATTATTTAATATACTTTTTTCATATATGCGCACACTTTCACGTGTAGATAACCACTTGTAATATTGTACTTTATCTGCCCCGTAATAATAATTTTTCCCATTACTAAATGTTATACTATATCCGTTACCTCTAGGAACAACATCCGCAACATCGCTCTTGTATTCAAACTTCTGGGAGGTCTTATTTTTTAAGAATACTATAAACTTATATTTCATCAGCCTTTCTCACTCTAAATAAAACATATATAGTTGTACACTTGAATCCTTATTTTATGGATCAAAAAATAACAGAATTATAGAGATAAGCCATAAATTGAACGAATAAAAAAAAACACTCCTGTAGGAATGCCTTTTTAAATTTTTGTTAATCGTTTTAGCGATAATTCAGCGGAGAGATAGGCTAATGAACCTCAAACCCTATATTTTTCGAAATCAATTATTTAGACCTATGTCCGAAACTGTTGTTACGAATTAGCAACGAGTGAAAAGGCGTGCTTTTTGGCTGCCTTTGGCACTGTGCTGACTGCAACTATTTCAGGTTCAAAATTACATAAACTATCTCAATCTACCAAATCTTTCTATATCAATATTTTCGCCTTAGTGCAAGGTGCAAGTCTATATATAGATATAGCTTGTACCTTGCACTAAACGGAAGCAGATTAGCAATATATGTCGGATGAACCATAAAAACAACTCGAATCTTATGGACCCGAGTTGTCATTTAAGCAATATTTTGGATAGTGCCAGCTAAGTTCACTTGGCCTAAAAGTATTATTTAGTCCCTTTAGGTTTAAGCTTCGGGTTATTCCCTGGTGTCTCTTTATTGTCACGTCGACGCTTATCTACTTCTCCTGTTGATTTAGCGATTGGCTTTGGGCCCGGTTTTAAATTTTCCATAATGTATAAGTTTAAATGATTACTCTTAAAGTTAATTGTTTTTTGAGAAAATCACTAAACAACAAGGAAATATTTCTCTTTTAAGCTCCTAAAAAAAATAGATAAGATTTTTTTAGACAAAGAAAAACCCTACAAATCATTGATTTTGTAGGGTTTGGCTTCAACCTTTCAGCGGAGAGATAGGGATTCGAACCCCAGGAACCTCGCAGTTCAACGGTTTTCAAGACCGCCGCAATCGACCACTCTGCCATCTCTCCAATAAACAAGTTAAATGCTTTTCGTTAAAAGCGGTGCAAAGGTAGATTTATTTTTATTATTTGCAAACTTTATTAGAATAAATTAGATCACAATAATAAAACAGATCATCACATGTGAGTAGTTTGTGTTATAAAACATATTTTATGATAAGCTCATATCTGGAATCTAAATAAAAGGTTGTAACTTTACGCGCTTTAAAAGACAAACCAACAAAAAAACTTTTTATGGAATTGAATAAAATCTTTAATGATGGACTTTGGAGCAAAGAAATTAATGTAAGAGACTTTGTTCTTACAAATATTACTCCTTATGACGGAGATGCCACTTTCCTGGCAGGACCAACCGAACGAACAAAAAAAATCTGGGATTTGTGCCTTTCTGCTATTGCAGAAGAAAGAGCCAACAATGGTGTACGTTCTATTGATAACAAAACGGTATCTACTATTTCTTCTCATAAAGCTGGTTATATAGATAAGGAAAACGAGCTAATCGTTGGCTTACAAACGGATGAATTGCTTAGACGGGCTATCAAACCTTTTGGAGGTATCAATGTAGTGGCCAAGGCTTGCAAGGAAAATGGCCTTGAAGTAGATGAAAAGGTAAAAGAAATCTTCACTCATTATCGCAAGACTCACAATGATGGTGTTTTTGATGTATATACTGAGGAAATTCGTTCTTTTCGCTCTTTAGGTTTCCTTACCGGACTTCCTGACAACTATGCTCGTGGGCGTGTGATTGGTGATTACCGTCGCTTGGCTCTTTATGGACTAAACAAGCTAATCGCTACTAAAATTGAGGATCTTCATCACTTAACCGGACCAATGACTGAGGCTCGTATCCGTTTACGTGAAGAAGTGAGTGAGCAAATCAAAGCCTTGAAAGAGATGAAGGTGATGGGAGAATACTACGGACTTGATCTTTCCCGTCCTGCTTACACTGCTCAAGAGGCTGTTCAGTGGGTATACATGGCTTATCTGGCTGCGGTTAAAGAGCAAGACGGAGCGGCAATGTCTTTGGGCAATGTTTCTTCTTTCCTTGATATTTATCTTGAATATGAGTTAAACCAGGGAACTATTGATGAGTCTTATGCTCAGGAACTAATCGATCAATTTGTTATTAAACTGCGGATGGTTCGTCATTTGCGTATGAACTCCTACAATGATATTTTTGCCGGAGATCCTACTTGGATAACTGAATCGCTGGGTGGACGTTTCAACGATGGTCGTCACAAAGTAACCAAGACTTCTTTCCGTTTCTTGCAAACGTTATACAACTTAGGCGCTTCTCCAGAGCCTAACTTAACGGTACTTTGGTCACCTGAATTACCAGAAGGATTCAAAGCGTTCTGCACAAAAGTATCCATCGATACTTCTTCCATTCAGTACGAAAATGATGATCTAATGCGTTCTGTTCGTCACAGTGACGATTACGGAATCGCTTGTTGCGTTTCTTTTCAGGATATAGGCCGTCAAATTCAGTTCTTCGGTGCCCGTGCCAACTTGGCTAAGGCTTTATTACTGGCTATCAACGGCGGACGTTGTGAAAACACCGGAACAGTAATGGTAAAAGGTATTCCAGTGCTGAATAATGATGTGCTCGATTTTGATGAAGTTATGGCTAATTATAAGGTAGTATTGAAAGAAGTTGCCCGCGTTTATAACGAAGCGATGAACATCATTCACTACATGCACGATAAGTATTATTACGAAAAAGCACAAATGGCTTTTATCGATACCGATCCTCGTATCAATCTTGCTTATGGTGCCGCGGGATTATCTATCGCCGCCGATTCTCTTTCTGCCATCAAATTTGCGAAAGTTACTGCCCGTCGCAATGAAATTGGTTTGACAGAAGGTTTTGACATTGACGGAAACTTCCCTTGCTACGGTAATGATGACGATCGCGTGGATGCATTGGCAGTTAACTTAACTCACTATTTTAGTGAAGAACTCAGCAAACTGCCTATTTATAAAAATGCTCGTCCTACTTTGTCTATTCTGACCATCACTTCCAATGTGATGTATGGTAAGAAAACCGGAGCTACTCCTGATGGACGTAAGAAGGGGATGCCTTTTGCTCCGGGAGCAAATCCAATGCACGGACGTGATGAAAAGGGGGCTATCGCTTCTCTAACTTCTGTGGCTAAAATTCGTTACGAAGACGCTCAGGATGGGGTCAGTAATACTTTCTCTATTGTTCCTAAATCTCTTGGTGCAACAGAAGAAGATCGCGTGGATAATCTGATTTCTATGTTGGACGGTTATTTCAGCAAAGGTGCCCATCACTTGAATGTGAATGTACTGAACCGTGAAATGTTGCAAGATGCCATGGAACATCCTGAAAATTATCCTCAACTGACTATTCGTGTTTCCGGTTATGCAGTGCATTTTGTAAGCCTCAGCCGTGAACATCAGTTGGAAGTTATCTCAAGAAGTTTTCATTCAAAGATGTAATGATAATAAGATGATCAACGTTCATTCATTTGAATCCATGGGAACATTTGATGGTCCCGGCCTGCGTTTGGTGATCTTTCTGCAAGGATGCAATTTTCGCTGCTTGTACTGTGCCAATCCCGATACTATTTCCCTGAAAGGTGGCAAGTCCACCGAAGTGGAAGAGATTGTCCGCATGGCTCTCAGTCAAAAATCCTTCTTTGGAAAGAAAGGTGGCATCACCTTTAGCGGAGGAGAGCCTACACTTCAGGCACGGGAACTTATTCCGCTCTTTCACCAACTTCGGAAGGAAGGAATCCATATTTGTGTGGACACCAATGGAGGAACCATGAATGAAGAGGTAAAAGAACTTTTTTCCCTCACGGATCTGGTTCTTTTGGATATCAAAGAATTCAATCCCGATCATCATCTCACTCTAACAGAACGCGGCAATGCTCAGACTCTGAGCACTGCCGCTTATCTGGAGGATAATAGACGTCCTCTGTGGATTCGCTATGTGTTAGTTCCCGGATACAGTGATTTCGAGGAAGATATTATAGCACTCTGCGAGCATTTTCAGTCTTATTCCATGATTCAGCGGATAGAGATTCTCCCTTACCATACGCTGGGAAAACATAAATATGAAGCTTTGAATAAGCCTTACCTACTGGAAGATGTAAAAGACAATACGCCTGCCCAACTGGAGCATGCACGAAAACTTTTCTCCCGATACTTCCCTGTGGTCTATGTAAATTGATCATTTTGTTGGCTGTACAAAGATATAGTTGTATTTTTGCCAAGAAATTATACAAGAACCCATAGATGATATATCCCCATAACTTTGAGCAAAAGATAGGATTCGACACCATTCGTGATTTGTTGAAGGCAAAATGCCTCAGCACACTGGGTGAAGAACGCGTGGACAAGATGAGTTTCACTGATCGCTTTGCTGAAATTGAAGAGCAATTGTGTAGAGTGACGGAGTTTGTCCGCATCATTCAAGAAGAAGACGGATTTCCCGACCAGTACTTCTTTGATGTGCGCCCATCCCTAAAGAAAATCCGCATTGAAGGTACCTATCTGGACGAACAGGAAGTCTTTGATCTTCGCCGTTCATTGGAGACCATTCGTGATATTGTCCGTTTTCTCGATCAGAAAGAGGAAGAAGAATCAGACGTCCCCTACCCTCACTTGAAAGAGCTTGCCGGAGACATCGCCGTGTTTCCACAACTGATCAATAAGATTGACCAGATTCTCAATAAATACGGAAAGATAAAAGATAATGCTTCCACGGAGTTGTCCCGCATTCGCAGGGAATTGAGCAATACGATGGGGAATATTTCCCGCAGCCTCAACGCCATTCTCAGGAATGCACAAAGCGAGGGCTATGTGGATAAAGATGTGACGCCTACCATGCGTGACGGACGGTTGGTGATTCCAGTCGCTCCGGGATTGAAGCGAAAGATCAAAGGCATTGTGCACGATGAGTCTGCCAGTGGCAAGACTGTTTTTATAGAACCGGCGGAAGTGGTGGAAGCTAACAACCGGATCCGGGAATTGGAAGGAGAAGAAAGACGGGAAATTATCCGCATATTAATTGAGTTTTCTAACTTGTTGCGTCCTTCTATACCAGATATTCTGCAAAGCTACGAATTTCTGGCAGAGATTGATTTTATCCGAGCCAAAGCTCATTTCTCTATTCAGATCAATGCCATCCAACCAGCTTTGGAAGATAAACAATTGATTGATTGGACAAACGCCATTCATCCTTTGTTGCAGCTATCTTTAGCAAAGCACGACAAAAAGGTGGTGCCACTGGAAATAGAACTTAACAAGAAACAACGCATACTTATTATATCAGGACCTAATGCCGGAGGTAAATCCGTATGCTTAAAAACGGTGGGACTACTGCAATATATGGTGCAATGTGGTCTGCCTATCCCGCTTCACGAACGAAGTCACGCAGGAATTTTTAGCAACATCTTTATAGATATTGGCGACGAGCAGTCTATCGAGGACGATCTGAGTACGTATAGTTCACATCTGCTGAACATGAAAAATATGATGAAGGGATGCAACGGTCAAAGTCTGATCTTAATCGATGAGTTTGGTGGGGGTACCGAGCCACAGATTGGTGGAGCGATAGCGGAATCTGTACTGAAACGGTTCAATGAAAAGCGGACTTTCGGAATCATCACTACGCACTATCAGAATCTGAAGCATTTCGCCGAAGATCATGAGGGAGTGGTGAACGGAGCCATGCTATATGACCGCCACCTGATGCAAGCCCTTTTTCAACTTCAAATAGGAAATCCGGGAAGTTCTTTTGCGGTGGAGATTGCCCGAAAGATCGGACTTCCCGAAGAAGTGATTGCAGATGCTTCGGACATTGTGGGAAGCGAATACATCAACGCGGATAAATATCTTCAGGATATTGTGCGCGACAAACGATACTGGGAAGGTAAACGCCAAAGCATCCGTCAGCGGGAGAAGCAGATGGAAGAAACCATCGCCCGTTATCAAGCGGAGATTGACGAACTCAATCACTCTCGTAAAGAAATTATCCGTCAGGCCAAAGAGGATGCTCAGCGGTTACTTTCGGACTCAAACGCTAAGATTGAGAATACCATTCGTTTAATCAAGGAGTCCCAGGCGGAAAAGGAACAGACTAAGCTGATACGTAAAGAACTGAGTGACTTTAAAGAAACGGTGGATAAGCTCGATTCCAAGGATCAGGAAGATAAGATTGCCCGAAAAATGGAGAAGTTACGGGAAAAACAAAACCGTCCAAAGGTGAAAAAGAACTCATCAGAAAAGACTGTTCCTAAAGTGGTGAAGATAGAACCCCTCACTCCAGGTAGTCCGGTAAAGATGAAAGGTCAGACCACTATCGGTGAAATATTGGAGATCAATGGCAAAAATGCGATTGTAGCCTTTGGAATGATTCGAACCTCGGTGAAGCTCGATCGATTGGAACGGTCAACAGCTCTACCGAGTCAAAAAGAAGCGCAGAAGAGTTCCTTTCTCAGCTCGCAAACACGGGATGAGATGTACGACAAGAAATTGAATTTCAAACAGGATATTGATGTACGAGGCATGCGGGGCGATGAAGCAATTCAGGCTGTCACCTATTTTATTGACGATGCCATCTTGATTGGTATGGATCGTGTGCGTATTCTTCACGGCACGGGAACAGGAATTTTGCGACAACTCATCAGACAATATCTACAAACAATCAACGGGGTGGCTCATTTTGAAGATGAGCATATACAGCTTGGCGGGTCAGGAATCACAGTGGTTGATCTGATTTAACGCAGTTATTCCCTTTCTCTTTTTATTGCGACTAAACATATTTTAATTCTCTTGTACAAAAGATTCATTTCTTCTGTACAAAAGAATTAGTTGTTTTGTACGGAAGAATAAATTCTTTTGTACGACATCTTTTGAATATATAAAGAGAAAATATACAAACAAAGCAGCGAATATAGTTGTTCTATGAAACAAAACCATTACTTTTGCTAAAGAAGATCGGCAAATAAAGGAGGAACAAAATGAACAATAATCTGCTAAGTGAGAATTTAACCTATACCGGTGTAAGTAGCACCCCCACTCACCTGCATCTCTGCACCTATAATGAGACAGAAGTCCACGAATTTTCAGGTGACAATTTCGGAGAAATCAAGGGAGAGATTCGTGAAAACAGTATCAATTGGCTACAAATCCACGGACTTCAAAACACAGAAGTAATCAGGGAGATAGGAGATTACTTCGGTGTAAACTTTCTGATCATACAAGACATACTCAATCCTCACCATCCCACAAAAATAGAAGAATATGAAACGCACCTCGTTCTGATTATGAAAATCTTTCAGTTGGAAGCGGACGAGCAGTTATTGAAACAACAGGTCTGTATTATTCAAGGAAAAAACTTTGTGCTCTCTTTTCTTGAGAACGAGACCTCCTTCTTTAACGATGTAACTACAGCTATTCAAAGTAATATATTAAAAATCCGTACCCGGCAATCCGACTATTTACTAAGCGTGTTGCTTAACAATGTAATGGGGAATTACCGGACCATCATATCCACGATGGAAGATTCGCTGGAAGAGATGGAATCCCGCCTTCTCACCATTTCCCCCGCCAGTGATATTGGCTCCAGCATTCAAATGCAGCGTCGCCAGTATATGCGAATAAAGCGGGCGGTATTTCCACTAAAGGAACAATATAATAAGTTACTCCGCAGCGATAATATATTACTTCACAAAGCAAATAGGGTATTCTTTAATGATGTCAATGATCATTTACAGTTTGTGCTTCAAACGATAGAAATCTGCAGAGAAACACTCTCCTCTTTAGTAGATCTCTACATATCCAATAATGATTTACGAATGAATGACATTATGAAACGGCTTACGGTTGTTTCCACCGTTTTCATCCCATTAACCTTCCTCGTGGGAGTGTGGGGAATGAATTTTAAAGCGATGCCGGAACTGGATTGGAAGTACGGTTATATCACAGCGTGGATCATTATGCTAGTGATCGGTTTTGTGGTTTATTTGTTTTTCAAAAAAAAGAAATGGTATTAAAAAGATAATAATACTAAGTAGTATTTATGAAATCAATTAAGGAATTATATAGGATTGGGAATGGCCCTTCAAGCAGTCACACCATGGGACCGAAAAGAGCTGCCGAGCTCTTCCTTGCAAGGCATCCGGAGGTTGGTTCTTTCAAAGTAACACTTTACGGAAGTCTGGCTGCTACAGGCAAAGGACACCTTACAGATGTGGCCATTCTTGCAGTGCTTCAACCTCATGCTCCGGTGGAAATTGTGTGGCAACCAAAAGTCTTTCTTCCTTTTCATCCTAATGGGATGACTTTCCAGGCAACCGATAAAACTGGTAAAATAGTAGAAAACTGGACTGTATACAGTGTTGGCGGAGGTGCCCTTGCTGAAAAAGAAGGCCCCATTGGAGATGATAATAAGGAAATCTATGGAATGAACAGTATGCAGGAAATACTGAACTGGTGTGAGGTTACTGGCAAAACTTATTGGGAATATGTACAAGAGTGCGAAGATAATGATATATGGGATTACTTAGCTGAAGTATGGACTACCATGAAAGCAAGCGTGAAGCGAGGATTGGAACAAGAAGGTGTATTGCCGGGCCCGCTCAACCTCCGAAGAAAAGCAGCTACTTATTATATTCGCGCCAGTGGGTACAAGCAATCTCTTCGTTCCCGCGGATTAGTTTTTGCCTTTGCATTAGCAGTGAGTGAAGAGAATGCTTCCGGTGGAGAAATAGTGACTGCTCCTACTTGCGGTTCCTGCGGAGTGGTTCCGGCAGTACTTTATTACCTGCATGAAAGTCACGAATTTACAGACACAAGAATTTTACGCGCCTTGGCTACAGCCGGATTAGTTGGAAACATAGTAAAAACGAACGCATCCATATCTGGTGCCGAAGTGGGTTGCCAAGGAGAAGTAGGCGTAGCTTGCGCCATGGCGTCGGCAGCAGCAAACCAACTATTTGGTGGAAGTCCGGCACAAATAGAGTATGCGGCGGAAATGGGATTGGAACATCATTTGGGTATGACGTGTGATCCCGTATGTGGTTTGGTTCAGATTCCTTGCATTGAGCGCAACGCCTATGCAGCTGCCCGTGCACTTGATGCAAACTTATTTTCATCCTTTACCGATGGCATTCACCGCGTCTCTTTCGATAAAGTAGTGCAGGTGATGAAGCAAACAGGCCACGACTTACCATCCTTATACAAAGAAACAGGAGAAGGTGGACTGGCAAAAGATTATAAGCAAATGTAAACAAAAGCAGAAAGCGAAAGCAGAAAACAGGCGCATTTGGATGATCCGAACGCGCCTGTTTTTATTATAATCTCTTTAAGATTGAACATCATTGTCGTTAGATTTATGATGTCTGTGTTTCTTCTTTTTTCCATCTTTCTCTTCATCTCCATAGCCATAACCATAGCCGTATCCATAACCATAGCCGTATCCGTATCCATAACCTCTACGGCCAGAATCAACTTCGTTAACCAAAAGAGACATATTTACCAATTTCTTCTGTTCCATAATTCCATTGGCAAACTTCAAATTCATTTTACTAGAAAAGTTAGCACGGCAAACATACACTGTAGCATCAACCACACGATTGAGAATCAATGTATCTGTTACAACTCCAATTGGAGCAGAGTCAACAATAATGTAATCAAAATCATTGCGAAACTTTTCAAAAGCTTTATCCAAAGTATCCTTTACTAATTGTTCGGTAGGGTTTGGTGGGACGGGACCAGCTGGTAACACAAAAAGATTAGGATGAATACCAGACGGGACAATCAATTTATCCAAATCTTTTTCAAAACCCGACAGGTAATTTGTAATACCATTTTTTGCATTCAATTTGAGATATTCTGACATTCTTGGTTTTCGTATATCCAAACCTACAACCAATACTTTTTTATTTAAAAGAGCCAAACTAATCGCCGTATTTATGCAAATAAAGCTCTTCCCTTCTCCTCCCTGAGTGGAAGTTATTAAAACAACTTTTTTGTCAGCACCTAATATGAATAAAAGGTTCGTCCGAAGTACACGAAATGCTTCTGTAATTGAAGTATTTTCATTTTCCTTTACTGCAATATTATTTTCGCCTTCATATTTAGGAATTTCAGCCAATATAGGTAATTTTGAAAGCTTTTCAACATCCGCACGTGAACTAATCTTATATTTAAACAAATCTAATATATAGATAACAACGATTGGAATAACAAGTCCAAGAATAAAGGCAACCAGATAAAGGATAGAACGTTTTGGAGAAACAGGCCCGTCTGTAGCCAAAGGATCATCAATAGTCTTAGCACTATTTGCGGTAACTGCCAAAGAAAGAGAGTTTTCTTCACGTTTCTGAAGCAACATCAAAAATAAGTTTGACTTAATTTGTTGCTGGCGATAAATCTCAGTAAACTCACGCTCCTGTGTTGGCATATTCTCAATATGACCATTATACAAACTTGCCTGACGATTAATATCTCGCTTGGTAATGAGCAATCCCTGATGAACACTACCAATTGCAGTAATAATATTACCTCGCAACGCATCAATCTGTCCATTAAGTCCCAACACTGTCGGGTTATTTTCCGAAGCAGTGCGCAATAGACGATCACGTTCCAAAACTGTTTTATTATATTCGTTAATCGTTGCAACTAAAGTAGGATCTTGAAGTCCTACATTACTAGGTACCAAAGAATATTTATGCGCCTTGTTATTCACATGCTTTTGCAAAAAGTCTACTAAGTTAAGCTGTGTCTCAACTTCAACTAATTGCTTCTCATATTCACTATTTGTCTGTACATATAGTTGGGCGTCAGATTCAAGATCTGTTAATTTCTGGCTTTTTTTATAATCTTCCACAGAATGTTCCGCTGAACCCAGCTCTTTATCGATTATAGCAATACGATCATCAATAAAGTTCTTAGTATTCATTGCCACTTTATTTTTATCTGCCATTGCATCCAGATTATACATCTCAATCAATTTTCTTATAAAATCTTCACCACGTTTACGGTTTGTTTCAGATAAAGAAATGTTCACAACAGAAGTTGTCTTAGAAGTAGATGCAACAGAAAGATTTCCCAAATAACCTCTGGCCACTCTTATTGGATTACTAATAGAAACCTCTATCGTCCCGTTTACAATAGGTGTGTTTGGACGGTAAGAAACCGTAAGATTACCTGCTGATGTTCTCATTAGAGCAGGAAGGTTACGTAACGTTGTATTTACTTTTTCACCATTTATCGTTCCCTCTATATCTAATCTTCGACTAGGATTGACTGTTACATTCAAAACAATACCACCAGCCAACGTATCAAGGGCAGCAGGATCCATCTTGATTTCAATAGGACTGTCAGTATAAAGTTCAGTAGAAGAAATACGTCCTAAAAGTCGATAAGAAGTATGCAATTCTAACGCATTCACCACCGACTTTATAAGAGATTTAGATTTTAATATTTCTATCTCATTATCCACATTATTTGCACCACCCAATAATCCCATTCCTTCAAAAACAGAAAGTTCACTCGTTCCATCTCCTCCTTTTTTGTCATCTTTGATAATAATGGCAGCAGAAACATTATAAATTGGGGTGGCATATCTTAAATATATAAAAGCAATGAATAGGCAAACGACTATTGAGGCTAAAAACCATTTCCAATATGATAAATACTTAAAAAATAAATCCTGAATGTTGATTTCTTCAGATTGGTTTTCCGAACTTCCGTTATTAATTTCTTCAGACATAATATATAATTTTGAACTATAGCTTTAATTTGAAAATCTCTCTTATTTAAGGACGTTAACCATTAAACTAGCTAACGAAATTAATATTGAAGTTGTAGATATTAAAATACTTGTCATCGAACCAATATCTGAACCTTGAGCCTTAGCTTTATTAGGTTGAACATATACTACATCATTCTGCTGCAAATAGAAATAAGGAGAAAAAATAATATTCTTATCAGTTAAGTCCAATGCAATATATTGTTTCCGCCCATCTTCCATTTCGCGTATGATCTTAACATTTTCTCGCATACCATAGATAGTAAGATCTCCGGCAAGTGCCAATGCTTCAAGGATATTAATCTTTTCATTGACTACAGTATAAGTGTTAGGTCGGGCAACTTCTCCCAATACTGATATTTTGTAATTAACCAAACGAACTGTCACTATTGGATCTTCCTTTAAATATTCTCTCAATTTGTTTCTAAGAAAATCTTGAGCTGAAGTTTTTGTTAATCCTCCTAATTTCACTAACCCTAACACGGGAAAGTTTACCTTTCCTTCGTTATCAACCACATAAGTCTGCATAGTGGGCTGTGAAGTTAAATATCCATTTGAAGCTATTGGAGAAGGAACTGTTAGATTAAAAGGATACGCATCTTCAGGATTTGTAATTGTACTGACAGTGATGGTTAGTAAATCCTTTGGCATAATCCGTGCATCATATAAGACCGCACTTTTAGCGTAGTCTTCCGCAGTAAGAGTTTCTGATTTTTGCAAGTAAGGTACATTCTTATATGATGTACATGCGGAGAAAAGAACTACGGTAAGTAGTAAAAGAAAGAAATGACGTTTTGGCTTCATAATCTAAAATTCTAAATTTCCAGAACAACTATTTGTTGGCAAAGGTAATAATTATATCTGATTTATTCAATTATCATTACGGAATATATTAATTAAGTCATCATAGATTTAACTATATACCTGGCTATAATACCTTATTATAGACTATTAAGATATAATATAGGAACAAAATCAGGTTCACTTTTTATCTATTCATGGCCTGAAAAAACACGATTCTTATAGATATATTAAAAAAATGATCAGATTAGAAGAAACAAATATACTTATTTTCTCCTAATCTGATTATCATATGTCTATTTTAATTTCTTGCATTCTTATATTATTTGAATGCAAAAGTAGAAATTATTTTTTACTTTTCGTTTTTATTTATAAAAAAATCACTTTATTATTAGTATTTTTACTCTTTTACTACTATTCTATTTGAAAAACTATAAACAAATTGTCCAACTTTGTTTTTCTATTTTAATTATATAATTTCCATGTAAAAGTGGGATCCTATTTTCACCAGGAATTAATATTTTCTGTTTCAATAAGATTCCATTTATTGAATAAATAGATAGTTGCATTTCCTTATCCGCTATAAACCGTAACATACCTGGTTCAACAGATATTTTACTATTGGACGTAATTGATATAATATTATCCGCAGGACTATAATCACTCATCGTGATATCATCAAAATTAATGCGACTACTAGCCGTTCCTATATTAACTATTTTAATACGAATATTACCATTCACATGAACAGGATATGAATACTTTGCCCAGCCTGCAATGACATTGACTCCGGTTGCCCCTAATACTGCCGTCCAAGACTTTCCTTCATCAATAGAATAATAAACAGAAAATTGTCCTGCTTTATCACTGCCATATAATCCAGCATAAAAAGAAATGCTTCCTACACCCTCCGGTTTATCATTAAACAACTCAATAGAACCCTGCTCCTTCATGCGGACACTTTTCTTTCGATTCTTTTTGTCACTTTCACTACTACCTATCAATGCATTATTCATACTCCAATTACCAGCACCACATAGAACTGTTTTTATTGCATAAGAATTTTTACTTCCTACTTCAAATTCTTCAAAAAAAGATTTCTGATGATCTACATCTGCAAATACACTTAAAACAATATCATCAGTTACATCTGGAGTGGAAAGAATTAATTCATCTTCATAAGATCCTTCGGCAGGCATACTCCCCATTCGTGTATAAAATGAAACTTTGGGACCTGATAAGTCAATCTCTTGGTTCCAATTTATACTATCTGAACTTAATTCAAATGGAGCGTTCGTAGATACATTATATTTATAATTATTCAATTGTAGCCCAGTAATTTCGGTTTTTTGTACTGGAGAAGCTCTATTCGGTTTGGTTGCAAAAAAAAGTTCCTCTGCATTAGCTGAAAAAGTAGGAGGAATATCCGGCATTACCACTTCAACTTCATTAGAAACCAGATCATTTGCCTTTACTTGGTAATAATAGCTTGTAGATGCATTTGTAACTTTTACAACTGTATCATTAGATAACTTTATTACAGCCGGATAGCCCGATAGACTTGTCTTTGCTCCATCCATTTTGGTGTATACATCAAGCGTTACTGAAGAAATATCAGGCATTTTCATCCAACTGGCAACAAAACTCTTACTATATGAAGTGCATATAATATTTTTTGCCGGATAAGCTGGAATGCCATCCCAAAAATCCGCTTTTATATTAACCGTTGTCCTTTTTCCATCATAGAGTAGCGTTAAAGTACCAGCTTGTTGTCCGGTTACCAAAGGAGAGCAAGTAATTTCCACTTCAATCCCGTCTGTTACTTGCGTCGGAGTAATCGAATTAGTCGAAAGTTGAAAAAGTGGATTTGAGACAGAAAGTGAAAGATTATTTATTAAATTTCGTCCCCTGATTATCAAACTTTTTTTAGACGGTACACTTAATGCCTGCAGACCAAAATCTAATTCTGACTGATCCGCTGGAAGAAAAATTTCTGTTTGGGCACTTTCCTGAACATAGAATACGTCAGATGTTTTATTTCCCCAAATATATTCTACTAGCTCGGGATAATCAATAAATGGATTTCGATTGCCCTGAATTTTATAAACCTCATCATTGCGGTGACGTTCTACTTCATCCACAGGATCTTGCTCACTCCAATGTACCAACAGATCCGCGGCCCATTTTTCAAAGACAGGATAAGTATTATTGTCAAGCATCACAAGTCCTTCACTTTTCCACAAATTGGCATAGTCCTCATAACAAGTAACCATATACATATATGTACGAGCAAAATCTCCCTTATATTTATCTGCCGGTTCCCAAGCTGTAATGATAGTATCCGGACGAGAAGATGATTTCCCAACCTTAATAACGCCATTATCCAAAGTAGTTTCGCCATCAACAAGTCCGATAGGATGATTACTTTTGCTGATATTTGCACTACCATCTGCGGGATAAAGATGATGCAAATCCATATATGCCTGATTCATGATGCCTCCCCACCAGCTATTGGCAAAAGAATGCTCTATATGCATTCCACTTACAGACTTTACACCGTTAAAATCTCTGACTGTTTCAGAATAACGATCTAAAACCTTACCTTGTACTGTTACATCTGTTTTAGAAAATCCCTCCCAAGTATAACCAACACCTTGCCCACCATACTTTAAAACATTCGCATGCATAATAAGTTGATGTAAAGCTGTTTTCAACTTTTCTTTTTTTGTTCCTTCAACAGAAGTATAATACCCTGGAGGTATTTCTGCTTGTATATATGAATAGATACTAAAAAGCAACAAAAATATTACTATTATTTTCTGTAAATACTGCTTCATGGTTTTCTAATTTTAAATAAGACAACAAAATTAGCTATAATAAAATAAAAAGACGATTCACTCATATTAAATTTCTGTGTCAGTCATACTTACATACCAGATTCTTATTCTTTGAGATATGATCTAACTAAAAAAGTGTACATAATCCTGCAAAATTATATACACTTCAATTACAAATATTAGTAATTCCCTTTATTTATAAAAAAGAAGATCTGCTTTCAATTCTTAATTTTAAACGTAGATACATGCTTGTTACTTACAACTTTTACAATAAGAATACCATGAACCGATACAGGTATTGATTTTGGGCCCTCCAACTGTAGGGAAGTAACCAACGTTCCTTCTGTAGTATAGATAGAAACGGTTATTGGTTCGGAGCAAGAAACCTGGACTCCTTCTTCATTTGAATAAACAAAGATTGGAGCCTGTTCCGAATCTTCCAATCCTGTAGAAGTAAAAGTAAAGCCTTCTTCCATTTTATTTCCCCAAATATATTCAGCAAACTGAGGATAATCAATAAAAGGATTTCTATTTTTTTGGATTCCATAAACCGCATTATTACGTGCTATTTCTTTGTCACTAATCGGGTCCTGACGACTCCACTTCAGTAAAAGATTAATTGTCCATACTTTGTAACAAGGATAAGTTGTTTGATTCAATATTTCTAAACCATCAGCATTAGTCCATGAAGCAATTTTATCTTCGTAGCAAGTAGCCATATAAAAGTAGGTACGGGCAAAATCGCCTTTATATTCATCGGCCGGTTCAAACACCGTTCCTGCATAACCAGGGGATGTACATATTCCTAATTTACTAAAATCACCTTTCGATTTATATGTTTCTCCCTCTGTTTCACCGAACGGATAATTACTCCGCCTATTATTTACATACTTATCGGTAGGATATAAGTGAAATAAATCAGTATACATTGGAGATGCTTTATCGCCAAAAAACCAACTATTAGGAAAAGAATGTTCACGGTTGTATTTCCCATCTGCGACTCCAGTTCCTCCTTCTGATCCACCACCAGTTCCATTATCTTGGTCTGGTAATCCAAAAGTATAATTAGTGGCTGAAGAATACATATCCCACACTTTTCCATCCGCACGTTTGTCCGTTGTTTGAAAATCAGTCCATAAGTTACTATAAGTACGCACAGTGTGATCTTTAATAATCATAAAAAGTGCAGTCTTCAAGGGTGCTTTGTTTTTCCCTTCCACATCTTTGTAATAACCAGCAGGAGCTTGTGCAAATATCCCTACGACAAGAAAAAATAGAGATAAACTAATTTGTAGTCTTTTAATCATAAATGTTTAAGTTAAGTATTTAAGTGATCAATCTTATTCTTTATCTTCTGGATAGGCCTCCTCCATCAGCTCTTCTTTTGCCATACTCATAGATCCAGTTGGAGTAATTGTAATAGTAACAGGAGAATAAAGATCTGTTTGAGGATAACAAACACTGGCAGCAAATATTAGCCCTTTTGATGTAACTTTATCAAAAACCATTCCTTCTAATATTGCATGCGTAATAAAATCTTCGTCCACTACTGAAGAAAAACTTTTTTTAGTGAACGTTTTACTAAATATTTGATTACCCTTGTCACCAGTTATGCGAAGTGTTATTCTATTATCTACATACCATTCACCCGATTCAGTCTTTACTCGTGCCAAAGAATCATCTGAAACCCGATGAAGAGTTATGTGAAAAGATTTTCCGTTTAGTTTTACTGTTTGGTCACTTTTCGATTCTTGCATCCGTTGTACTCCTTTAGAATCAACACTATCTGAAGTAAACGTTTCTTTCTTTTCTTGTTTACTACTTTTATGATTACATGCCGACATACAAAATAAGAATATTGGCAGAAAAAAATAGAGAATTATTCGTTTCATTAGTTCTTTCTTTTACGAGTAGCAAAGAAACAAAAAGCAACGGAAATACACAAATAAAAGACCGGGTAATTCACATTAGCCGGCCTTCTGAAAAACTAAAAACTAAACTAAACTATTTTCTTCTCTCAAAATCAATGATATATATACGCTTTGTGTTTCATTTTAATGATAGTCTATTTTTGACAGAAAAAAAAGTGAAAGGTTTAATTAGATACAAAAAATTATAATGCTTTCCATAACGATTGAAATTTTTTATACTTCCCGTAACAAACAAGTTCATCTTCTGCCTGCATTTGATAGCTTTCAGGACCCTCATTAGTTATAGAGTCTTATTTCTATATTATTGCAAACTTAAAGAAAAATAACAAAAAGCCTAACATAAATTAGAGATTATTCAAAATAATATATAATTTTGGCAGCATTAAATGAATAACAGAAAATATTATGAGTAATCGAACAAAAAGATTTATGCTCTCTGAAGAGGAAATTCCACATTATTGGTATAATATTCAGGCTGACATGATAAATAAGCCTATGCCTCTTCTTCATCCGGGAACTAAACAACCACTGAAACCAGAAGACCTATATCCCATTTTTGCAAAGGAATTGTCTCGGCAAGAACTTAATCAGAAGGATGCATGGATTGAAATCCCCGAAGAAGTGCGTGAACTTTATAAGAATTATCGTTGCACTCCGTTGGTACGTGCTTATGGTTTAGAAAAAGAATTAGGAACTCCTGCTCATATTTATTTCAAAAATGAGAGTGTCAGTCCAGTTGGTTCGCATAAATTAAACTCCGCCATTGCTCAAGCATATTATTGCAAAAAAGAAGGTGTTACTAATATAACCACAGAAACCGGAGCAGGACAATGGGGTGCTGCCTTATCTTATGCAGCCAAAGCTTTTGGATTAGAACTGGCGGTTTATATGGTTAAAATAAGTTATGAACAAAAGCCTTATCGCCGTTCTATTATGCAAACCTTTGGTGCACAAGTTACTGCTTCTCCTTCTATGTCTACTCGTGCTGGAAAAGATATTCTGACCGCACATCCTAACTATCAAGGTTCGCTAGGAACAGCTATCTCAGAGGCTATTGAGCTGGCAACTACTACACCCAATTGCAAATACACACTTGGTTCGGTTTTAAGCCACGTAACACTTCATCAAACAGTTATTGGTCTGGAAGCTGAAAAACAAATGCAGATGACCGGCGAATACCCAGATATGGTAATTGGTTGTTTCGGAGGTGGATCAAACTTTGGAGGAATCTCATTTCCTTTTATGCGTCATAATATTTTAGAAGGAAAGAAAACAAGATTTATTGCAGCAGAACCAGCTTCTTGCCCAAAGCTAACCAGAGGAAAGTTTCAATATGACTTCGGTGATGAAGCAGGCTATACCCCTCTATTACCCATGTTTACTTTGGGACATAACTTTGCTCCAGCAAATATTCATGCAGGTGGTCTTCGTTATCATGGGGCTGGTGTTATTGTTTCCCAATTACTCAAAGATGGACTCATGGAAGCTGTTGACATAGAACAACTTGATTCATTCGAAGCTGGTTGTTTGTTTGCACAGACCGAAGGAATTATTCCTGCTCCAGAATCTTGCCATGCTATTGCGGCAGCCATACAAGAGGCTAATAAATGCAAAGAGAGTGGTGAGGAGAAAGTAATTCTTTTTAATCTTTCCGGCCACGGATTGATAGACATGGTTTCGTACGACAAATATCTTTCTGGTGACTTGGTTAATTATTCGCTTAGCGATGAAGATATCGCTGACAATCTTGAAAAGATCGGAGACTTAGTCTAATCAAAAATAACACAAGAAAATGAAATATATAGGAGCACATGTAAGTGCATCAGGTGGAGTAGAATTCGCTCCTGTAAATGCGCATGAGATCGGAGCAAATGCTTTTGCTCTTTTCACCAAGAATCAACGTCAATGGGTATCGAAACCACTGACAGACGAAAGTATCCTACTATTTAAAGAAAACTGTGAGAAATATAATCTGAAAGCTGACTATATCCTTCCACACGACAGTTATCTTATTAATCTTGGACATCCTGAAGAAGAAGGATTACAAAAGAGCCGAACTGCTTTCTTGGATGAAATGCAACGTTGCGAACAACTTGGATTAAAGTTACTCAATTTTCACCCGGGAAGTCACTTGAATAAAGAAACGCCCGAAGAGTGTCTAGATAAAATAGCCGAATCTATCAATATTGCTTTGAATAAGACTAAGGGAGTAACTGCGGTCATTGAAAATACAGCCGGACAAGGAACAAATATGGGGAATGAGTTTTTGCAATTAAAATATATAATTGAAAGAGTGGAAGATAAAGATCGCGTGGGGGTATGTTTAGATACTTGCCATACATTTACTGCAGGCTATGATTTTCTGGACAAAGAGAACTATGAAAAAGTATTTAAAGAGTTTGACGAAACGGTCGGTTTCAGTTATTTGCGTGCTATCCACTTAAATGATTCCAAAAAGGCACTTGGCACAAGAGTAGACCGCCATGACAGCATTGGAAAAGGATTCATCGGATTAGAGTTCTTTCAACGATTAATGAAAGATCCTCGATTTGATAACATACCCGTTATTCTCGAAACTCCTGATGATACTCTTTGGAAAGAAGAGATTTCTTTATTAAGAAGTTTTGAATAAAATAAGAAATAAAAATGGAATCTAATAAAGGAGTCAAGTCTCCGTGGCTAACTTCTTTATCAGGTTCGTTGTAATGACAAAAATCAAAATCTCACCTTTATGCCATATTTATGGTATAATAAATGCCATTTTAGTGGTATTACCTATTTTACCTGTTCTCTCTATCTTTGTACAGTTAATTAAGAGGATATTTAAGCTTTGGTTATAAAAATAAAGTAAATTTAAGACAAAACGCTAAGGTTTGGAATTCAAAAAAAACAAATATCATTAAATCAAAGAGCTTTATTTAGACTTATTTTATGTTTTTATCAGAATATTAGAACAATATATTTGTTAATTTACTATATTTGCTACAAGTCTTAATTTAGTGTCCAAATAAAAAAACTATCAGCTTTATTTTAAATGTACAAATTTCCAAGGCTTCGGCAAAATATTTAATTACTTATTTATTATTCAATATACTATGCGTTTTTGTCATGTACTTAGAAAAAAGATCTATGAATATAGGGAATAATAATGAAAAAGATATCAGATTGCTTGAGCTGTTTAAAAGTGACCGAGAAAAAGCATTTCGCCTGTTATTTGAGTCTTATTATATCCGCCTCTGCATCTATTCCGTAGAACTTACCGATTCGTTTGAAATGGCCGAAGATATTGTACAGGACTTCTTCATTTACTTCTGGGAAAAAAAAATAGATAAAAAAATCAATATAAATTTGCGCAATTACCTTTATTTATCTGTAAGAAATGCCTCTATCCTTGCCATAAAAAAAGAAGGACGAATACCGATAGATGAACTTGTAAATTGTGATATAGATATTGAAGATGAAGTCTACGATGAAGAAGAATTATGCGAGAGAAAAAAAAGAATAATGGAGGAATTGGAAAAGTTACCTTCGCAGGAACTCCGTGTAGTAAAAGCTATTCTCCTTGAAAATAAAAAATATAAAGAAGCAGCAGAAGAATTTGACATTTCTGTCAATACACTTAAAACTCATCTTTCCAGAGCATTAAAAAAGTTACGCAAAAGTCATTCCCTATATCTTTTTTTCTATTAAAATAAAAAAAGAACCTAAAAATACATTATTTGCCTCTTTATGTCACCCATTTATCTATTTTCCTATCTCATTATAACAAAAAAGCAGATATGGAAAAACTAAAGAACGAATTTGATCTATGGCGTAGTCAATCGGAGAGCCGTCAAAAAGTTACAAAAACGTACTTCCATTATTATCGTACAAAGCGTTCACTTGAATTTCTAAAACAATGCAATCTTCATGAAGCTTGGAATAAACTCCAAAAAAGAAAAGAAAGAATACAAACACGCCGTGTTATATATCGGATAACTTCGGTAGCAGCTTCGCTATTACTGATTGGAGGTTTATTTTTCTTTGAACAGAATATTTCCAACTCTAATTTATTGGCTTTAACTACTCAAAAAAAATTTAACGAAATGGGAAGCCGGAAGGCTACATTAACTCTATCCAACGGAAAAATAGTTGATCTTTCTGTTTGCCAAGGCGAAATATCCGATGGCAAAGGAATAACATTTATTCATAATGATGCAAAAAAGCAACTAATTTATGTTCGAAAAGCATTTAAAGGAATAATACAATATAATACATTGTCTGTACCTCGTGGCGGAGAATATACCTTGACATTGGCTGACGGTACAAGTATCTGGATTAACGCAGATAGTCAACTGCGTTTTCCAGAGAATTTTTCCGGGAAACGAGAAGTAGAGCTTATCGGAGAAGCTTACTTTGAGGTTGCCAAAGATGCTGCTCATCCTTTTATTGTCCATACCAACAAAGGTTCTATTGAAGTTTTGGGGACCCATTTTAACGTATCTGCATATATGAACGATAAGTTTCATGTCACTTTAGCAGAAGGAAAAGTGAGAGTTTATAATGAAAAAGAAGAAGTCTTTTTATCGCCGAATCAACAGGTTATTATGAATTCTGAAGAAAATCTAAAGATAAAAGATGTGGAAGCAAAATTCTATACTTCATGGACAACAGGTATCTATGAGTTCAGAAATACAGAATTGTCCAGTATCATCAATCAACTATCAAGATGGTATAACGTAGATTTTTCTTTTGAGCAAGAATATTTGAAACAAAAAAGTTTTACTGGTGTCATTTTCCGAAATGAGCCGTTATCTTTTGCAACAGATATTCTTGAAAAAGTCTCTAATGTAAGATTCATTAGAGATAGGCAACAAATTAGAATAGAAAATATGAAAGAATAAAGAAACAGCGGAAAGGCCTCACCCTTTCCGCTGATATAAATAATTCAAAGTACCTGTGAATGGGTCTGTTAAACTATTTAATCAAACAAAAATATGAGAAAAGAAAAATTAAAACAAATTTTCCGGCGTAAAATTAATCAGATTAGATATTTTATAACAATTGGACTATTCTTTTTAACATTATGTAGTTTTACTACTATCCAGATGGACAAAAGAATATCTATAAAAGTTAAAAACATTCTAATAAGAGAAGCGTTAGAAAAATTACAAGCAAAGGCTCAGGTTCACTTTGTGTATGAAGAAGCTACAATTAGTCCAAGCCAACATGTGACGCTTGTGTTTAAAAATGCATCGCTAACTAATATCCTCGATGAACTCTGCCGGCAAACTCCCCTTCGGTATGAAATAACACAAGATTGTATTCTTATTTCTCCCCCTGGAACAAATAATAAAATGATAAAACAGAACTCTGCAGAAATGATAAGTGTGACGAAGAGCACACAACGCAGTAAATTTAAAGTCTCTGGCACAATCTATGAGGAAGCAAGTAAAGGAAAAAGTACTATACTCCCTTTTGCAACCGTATCAATCACTGATTATGCAATGAGTACGTTGAGCAGTGCAACCGGAGATTTTTCCTTAGAGAATGTACCTTCAGGAAAGATCAGATTAAATATCTCGTTTTTAGGGAAAATTAGTGTAGACACATTGATTAATGTTAATCGTAATTTGAATCTGAACTTTAATCTGAAAGAAGAAAACTTCAGAATACAAGAAATTGTTGTAACAGCAGAGAATAGCAAGGCAGGGCAATCTACTGCTTCCAAAATATCAAGAACGGCAATGGACCACTTACAGGCTACCAGCTTAAATGATGTTTTGTCTTTACTTCCGGGTGGAGTGACCAGTAATCAAACATTAAGTGAAGCCTCTCAGATTAATATTCGTTCAGTTTCCGCAAATGCTGCAGATAAAAATATGAACGGACTAGGTGCTGTTATTATACGAGATGGTGCACCTATTTCTAATAATGCAAACTTACAAACAATGAACCCTTCTGTTGCTGGAGCTACAGCTTCATTAGGTGGTACATCTTCTCCATCGGGAGGTTTTGATATACGTGGAATTTCTGTTGATAATATAGAATCAATTGAAGTAATTCGTGGTATACCTTCCGTTCAGTATGGTGACCTTACTTCGGGAGCCGTTATTCTGAATTCTAAAGCTGGAAGAGAACCTTTGCGTGTCAATGCAAAAACAAATCCCAATGTCTACGAGTTTTCTATTGGTACAGGTTTTGAGCTAGGTAAAAATAAGGGAGCATTGAATATAAGTGGAGATTATGCTCACAACGTAACTAATCCAGTTAGATCATATCTTTATTATAAACGTGCAACAGCAAAAGTTTTATATTCTAATGTGTTTTTTAATAATAAATTGAGAAGTAATACATCTCTAGATTTCTTATACGGAAACAATCAACGTGATCTGAATCCTGATGATGCATCTTCAAAAATTGCTTCACAAGGAAAAGATTTAGGCATAACTTTAAATACAAATGGTTCATACAATATAAATAAAGGATGGTTGAAAGAAATAAAATATGTAGCCTCTGCAAGTTATACCTCTAAAAAGAGTTATTATGAGGAACAATATACAAATGCAACAGCCCCCTATTCAATGACAACTACCGATGGTGCTATTCTGTCGAACACTGCAGGAAAGGATATTTATGATAATCTAGGTAATAAACTTACCAATTTTAGTGGCGCAGATGCAAATAACTATGCAATCTATCTTGCTAATTCATACTTTGCACACCATGATATTGATGGAAAAGAAATCAATGTATTTGGTAAGCTAACTACTAATTTTTTCAAAAAAATAGGGAATCTGAATAATAAAATTATGCTTGGAGCTGATCTTAAGGTTGATGGAAATGAAGGTAACGGAAAAACGTTTAATAACACAGCTCCTCCTTATCGTAATCTGTCAGCTATAAATGCTTCGTTCCGTCCACGCAGTTATAAGGATATTCCTTATGTAAAGCAATTGGGATTTTTTGCAGAAGAAAATTTTAGCTATGCATTGGGTAGCAGATACTTAAATATTCAGGCTGGAGTGCGTTATGATAAAATTTCAAGCGTTAAAGATGTGATTACTCCACGTATTAATGCTTCTTTTGATATTTTACCTGATAAGCTAACTATTAGAGGTGGTTATGGTATTACAGCCAAAGCTCCTACTTCATTATATCTTCATCCAGAGAATGCCTATTTTGAATATGTGAATATCAACGAAATGGCTAATGGGGATATTCCTGAAGATCAACGTGTATATATGACAACAACCCGTATATTCAACACTGAAAATAAAGATTTAAAAGTAACAAAGAATAAGAAAGCCGAATTGGGACTGGATTTTAAGTTAGGTAAGTCAAAGTTTGGAATAACTGCTTTCACAGAAAGAATGAATAATGGTTATGGAATGGAAGCCCAGTATTCACCTGTAACATTTAATGAATATATACGTTCTTCTGCTAATGCGTCAACCTTTACTTTGTCTCAAAGTAATCCGGTTTTAGCATGTTACTATACGCCAAGTAACAACCGTACATTAAATACCAAAGGATTAGAGTTTGACTTGAATCTGGGACGTTTTGATGCTATTCGTACTGCCTTTACATTGAATGGAGCCTGGATCCAAAGCGAGAGTTATAATAACGATTACACTTACTTTGATGGCTATAGCGGAACAGGCGGTTCAGACAGAACACATATTGGTGTTTATGAAAAAGGGATGAGTAAGTCCTATAATGAACGACTTTCTACAACTTTGAGGGCAACACATAATATACCAAGTATTGGGTTTGTCGTTACATTAACCGCTCAGACTATTTGGAAAGAATCCAATTGGTATAAATTCGGTAATGACACAATTCCTATTAAATATATATCAAAAGTTGATGGGGTAATGCATGATTTTAAAGAAGATCCAATATCAGCATCTGAATATACTAATTTGTTAAGACAAAGGGATGATAAATATTATATTAAAGAGTCTTATAATCCCCTCTTCTGTTTCAATATTAATGTAACCAAAGAGATTGGTGATTTTCTACGTGTATCATTCTTTGCAAACAACATGTTCAGAAGTTATCCTATACAAAAATCAAAACGTGAAACTACATTTAAAGTTCGCAATAATCAGTTCTTCTTTGGATTAGAACTTTCTTTAAAACTGTAACAAATACTTAATGCATGAAACTTATGAAGAAAATAAATATACTATTAGCTTTAATATTACTGCTGTTTGTAAATGCGTCTTGCGATTCTTTCAGCGATGCTTTTGATACAAAAGAAATTGCGCCACTCAGTGTAAATGTAAATGCTATAATGTCTATAGAGGGGGTTAATTCCAGTGAAGGACTGAAAGTGAAGTTTGATAATTATAATGAAAATATCCACATGGAAAAAGTTCTAGGAAAATCAACTACATTGGTTGAGGGCTTATTACCTGGAATATATAGCATAAACATTACAGGAAAAGTAACATCCTCTTCGGGTGATGAATATTATGTAAATGGAAGCAAAATTAATTATGCAATCACTAAAGAAGGAGAAACTCTAGATGTTTCTATAAATGGATTAAAAATCAGTCCGCTAATATTCTCTGAAATATTTTACGCCGGAACAGCCACTAGCTATTTCCGTAACCAGTTCTATGAAATATATAATAACTCGTCAAACACTATTTATCTGGATGGCATCTATTTTGCCAATCTTACCCCATCAACAGCTACAACTAAATTGCCTAAATGGCCGGATGGGGATGGAGCTAATTACGCATATGCTGAACGTGTATGGAAGTTTCCTGGAAACGGAACGGACTATCCTGTAAAACCGGGAGAATCTGTTGTAATATCACAGTTTGCTGCAAATCATAAACTGCCTCAATACAACCCTAATTCACCGGTTGACTGTTCATCTTCTGAATTCGAATTTAATATGAACAACAAAAACTTTCCAGATCAGCCAGCTGTAGATATGACTCATGTGTTCTATAATGGGAAAAGTGCCTTGGGCTCTGTCCCTCAATATTTAACATCTGTTTTCGGAGGCGCATACATAATTTTCAAAGTACCCACAGGAGAAGCATGGGATCCGGTAAACAATACCAGTCTCAGCACAAGAGATCTTTCAGGAACATCTACTACTCTTTATGCAAAGGTTCCTATAAAATATGTGCTTGATGGAGTTGAATGTGGACAGAATGAAACCATGATTGCGGCTAAACGTGTACCAAGTGTTCTTGATGCCGGAATGACATATGTAGGTGCAACCTATAATTCTTTGGGTGTTGCACGTCAAAAAATCGGGGAAAATGAAGATGGTACACCAATCTTAATGGATACAAATAACAGTACCGATGATTTTGAACGTGGAGTAGTTCCAATGTTTCGTCGTTATGGTTCAAAGATGCCTTCATGGAATCATACTCTCAAAAGCAACAATTAAGATGTATATTTAATATTTAAAACCAAATCAGATGAGAAAATATATTAAACCTATTATAATATTTGCACAATATGTGTTGCTTCTACTAATGATATCTCCTGTATTAAGAGCTCAGGAAAACAACGTTTTGAGTACTCCCGCTGCTTACGAAAGCTACAAGTTAGGAAGTTTGTGGCAGCAATCAACAAATGCAGCTGGTTCACTGATTGATAATCCGGTTCAGTTTTCAGAATTGAACGCTGGATACAAGTTAGTAAATGGAAGCTTTCACCGTCCTCAGGAAGAAGCAAAAGGAAGTAGTATTTTTATAGATACAGAAGGATCTATAAAACTGAAAAAAGCATATGTATGGGGACGTTTTAAATATTCTCGTGATGAAAAAAAGGATGTAACTTATAATTCATCCATTATTGATCCGTTTAGAGGAATGCCTTATTACGTTGCCGATTCGCTTCCTGCCAACTGGAGTAATCAGAGATACGATTTACAGTTTCGTGTTGCTACTCCTAAACTACGAAATGTAATTTCATTAGGCCTAGAAGGAAGCTACAAAGCATACCTTGGAGCTAAGCAACGAGATCCGCGTACCGAAAACTATTTCTACACTTTAGAGTTGAAACCCGGCATTGTTTACTCTCCTAATGATAAACATAATATAGGCTTAAATTTGAAGTATGCTAGCTTAAAAGAGGAATCAGAAATGTCTCAAGAGAATAGAAACGTAGATCCTGTTTATTATGAGCTTTATGGATTAGGAACAGCTGTAAAAGGCTTAGGGTCAGGACGAACCACAAACTATGTTGGGAATGAGATAGGTGGAGGATTACAGTATAACTATCGCGGTGCAATCAATCTGCTTTTTGGTGCTAACTACTCTGCTAAAGTTGAGGATGTGGAAATTTCATTTTCTACTCCTCGTGACGATTCTTCTACCAAAGACCAGATATGGAATACAAACCTTACGTTATATACAAACGGTAAAGAGTATACCCATTATTTGAAACTGGACTATCAGGATCGCTCTATTGATGGCATTCAATACGTTACTAAATACGATAATACAGAAGGATGGCAATCTCTTTATAAAAGCATTCGCTCTACTTACAAAACTAAAACAGCAAAAGCCCTCTATACATTAATGGCCAATCGTGACGAGGAATATAACTGGCGTGTAGATGCAGGCGTTAATTATGAAAAGAAGAATGATACTTATATACTTCCATATTCAGTTAAAAATGCAGAGAATATAGCATTCAGCTTAGGAGGAAAAAAGAATTTTGTTCTCTCAGATAAACTGACTAAGCGTTTACTTGTAGGTGCTGGTGTTGCATATAACAAGAACCTGTCTGGTGAATACAATTATAACGGTCAGCATTCCGATTATTCTGTTGTGAAGTATTTTGAACAAACCGATTTAAATTATCTGATTTCAGATTACTACACAGTAAACTGTTCGGCTGTATATTCACAGAGATATAATGAGATAACAAATGCAAATGTTTTTGCTAAATTCAATTTCAGTTATAGTAAAACGAGCGATTTTGATTTCAGTAATCGCACACGTGCTGAATTTAGCATCGGACTAAACTTTTAATGCTTATGCAATTAAAAAAAATCAGATTATGTATTATTGGAATGGCGTTGCTGGCTGGTTCTGTTTATGCACAGAAAAGGGTTAGCCCCTCCATTTCCATCAGTAATTCTTCGTTTGCTATCTTTGTAGATAAAGGCACTTTCAATCAGTGCCGAAAAGAAATAGAAGAATATAAAAAAGTGCTAGAAGATTCACATCTCCCAACCTTTATATTTTACGGAGATTGGAAAAATCCGGAACATGTAAAAAAGGAAATTGTAGAACTCTATAAGAAGAAAAAGCTCGAAGGAATGGTTTTTATTGGTGATATTCCAATAGCAATGGTGCAAAAAGCGCAACACATGACATCTGCTTTCAAGATGGATGAGTCAAAACCAAGAATAGAATCATCTGTTCCTTCCGATCGTTTCTACGACGATCTTCACTTGAAATTTGATTATATTAGTCATGATAGTGCTAAGAATCAGTTCTTCTACTATAATTTATCGGCAGATTCTCCACAAAGGATTCAGTGCGAACTCTATTCTGGTCGTATAAAGCCAATCAATAACGGAGTAGATAAATATGAACAGATAAAAAAATACCTTAGAAAGGTGGTAAAAGAACATCGGTCTGAGAATAAGCTCAATCAGTTCGTTTCTTATTCGGGTGAAGGTTCTTTTTCAAATTCTCTATCAGCATGGACGCCCGAAATATTTAATATTTCCGAGCAATTTCCTGGTGTGTTTGAAGAACAAGGATGCGCACGTTTTCTTCGCTACAGCATGAATGATTTTCCAAAAGAAGAGTTACTTAATCAAATTAGAAGAAATGATCTTGATCTTATGATTTTTCATGAACACGGAATGCCCGAAAGACAATACATTTCTGCTGAGGCTAATACTAATGAATTCGATGATCACATAGCCTCAATGAAAGCTGCTTTGAGAGACAGACAAAGACTAAGTATAAAAAACGGGAAAAGCCCTTCAAAACTATATACAGAATATGAAACGAAATATCATCTTGACTCTGTTTGGTTTAAAGGTTATAACAATCCTAAAATGATTGAGAAAGATTCGCTCACTGATATTCACCGGGGCATTGTATTAGGTGATATAACAAAAGCAGTACCTAACGTTCGTTTTGTTATATTTGATGCTTGTTATAATGGAGACTTTCGTGAAGATGACTACATAGCAGGAAGATATATTTTCTCTGATGGCAAATGTGTATCCACTTTTGCTAACTCGGTAAATGTATTGCAAGATAAATCGGCTGATGATCTTTTGGGATTATTAGGATTGGGAGCGCGTATAGGACAATGGGCCCGATACACAAACATCCTTGAATCTCATATTATAGGTGACCCTACATTTCGTTTCACCTCAAATTCATCGTCTATTGATGCTGCTCAATTAATTAATAAGAACTATAATGAGGCAGAACAACTAAAACTGTTGCATACCTCATCATTGGCTGATATCCAGAATCTTGCATTGTATAATTTGTATCGGAACAATTATAAAGGTATTTCAGCTCTTTTACTGAAAACTTTTGAAAGTTCGCCTTTTGCCACGGTAAGATATAGCTGTATGCATTTGCTCGAAAAAATTAACGATAATAACTTCTACGAAGTTCTGAAACAAGGGTCTTCAGATAGTTATGAGTTTATTCGTCGCATAGCAGTTACTAGAATGGGAAGCATTGGCCTTCCGGAGTTTCTGCCATTTATCATTAAATTATATATTAACGATGACCATTCAGAGAGAGTTGTTTTTAATGTAAAGATGGCGTTGCGTCTTTATCCGGAAGCGGATGTAAAACGTATAGCCGATTCATGTTTTAATCAATCATACTATATTAACAAAGGGCAAGAGATGAAGAACCTGCTTTCTTTATCAAGCAGCTCACTTATTAAGGAATTAAACCAGGTAGTGGCAGATAAAAAAGCAAAAGAATCTAACCGCTTATTCTATATCAGCGTGCTGAAGAATATTAATTATCATCCTGGTATTAGTCTATATGTGTCTCTATTAAAAGATAGTTCTGAGAATATTAAAATTCGCACAGCTATGTTAGACGCACTGTCTTGGTTTTCTCTTTCTTATAATAAAGGATTAATAATAGATGCTTGCAAAGATTTAATTAAAGACTCCTCTACACCAAAAATATTGAAAAAAGAGGCTTTGCGTACATATAACCGATTAATGAATTAAAAATACTATGAGAAAATTAGTTATATTGATATCACTCTTCTTTCTGGTAACTTCTGTAGAAGCGCAGATAGTAAAAGAGAAACCCTTGAAAAAGGGAGCTACTGTTTTTGCAATATTTACTGACAGCAAAACCTTTGAGAAAACAAAAGGTGCTATTTATAAATATCGTGATGCAGTAGAAAACGACGGACTTTCAACTTATATCTATAGTGCCGACTGGAAGAACCCTGAGCAAATAAGAAATGAGTTAAAGGCTCTCTATAAAGATGAACCAACATTAGAAGGTGTTGTGTTTATAGGAGATATACCCGTTGCATTAATCCGTAATGCCCAACATCTCACAACAGCCTTTAAAATGGATGAAGTGAAGTTCCCGTTTCCTGACTCATCTGTTCCAAGTGACCGGTTTTATGATGATCTCCATTTGTCATTTGAGTATATCTCACAAGATACCACTCAGCCTCAACATTTCTATTATAAGTTGAGCGAAACTTCTCCACAAGATTTACATCCGGATTTTTATTCGGCACGCATTAAGTACCCGGAGAAAAAAGGAGGAGATAAGTATGAAGCCATCGCTGCATTTCTGAACAAAGCAGCTGATTCTAAAAAGGAGAAAAACAATAAGATGGATAACTTTGTATCTTTCACCGGTAGTGGATACAACTCAGAATGTCTTATTGCATGGGCAGATGAAATGAAGGCTTATCGCGAAAACTTTCCGCTTGCATGGAAAAGTAATCTTAATGCACGTCAACTGAACTTCCGAATGGATGATTTTATGAAGTATAAACTATTTAACCAACTTCAAAGGCCGGAAGTAGACTTATTTATGTTCCATGAACATGGATTGCCCGAGAAACAATTAATAAACAATGAGGTTCCAGGTTCTTCATTTGATAGCCGCTATGACAATGTTCGTTCGGATATATTTGTTGATGCCCGAAAATCTATATCAAATGGTAAGATTACGCTCGATTCCCTGAAAAACTATTATGCAAAGACGTATGGACTGCAAAATAGTTTTTTTGATTCATTGTATTCTAAAGCACAAATACGAAAAGATTCTATTCGTAATGCCGATATATACATTAATCTTTCCGATCTTAGTCATTTGAATACCTATCCTAAATTTGTGATGCTTGATGCCTGCTATAATGGTTCATTTCATTTAAATGATTATGTTGCCGGTTACTATTTGTTCAATGGTGGAAATACACTAGTGGTACAGGGGAATAGTAGAAATGTTCTTCAGGATCGTTGGACTATAGAAATGATAGGACTTCTTTCTTACGGTGTAAGAGCCGGACAGTATAACCGCTTAATTGCAACTCTTGAAGGCCACCTCTTTGGTGATCCAACTGTTCATTTTGCTTCGGCAATTGCCGGAGATATTGCTTCTGATATGATTTTAAAAAGTAATGATGAAATAACCTGGAAGCATTATCTTAAATCAGATTATGCCGATATCCAGTCGCTGTCTCTAAGAATGCTGGCCGATAACGATAAACAAAAGAGTCTTTCTTCATTCCTGTTAGAAACGTTCAAAGAATCTAAGTTTAATACAGTTCGCATGGAAGCCCTCAAACTGTTAAGCCGCTATGCGAATGCCGATTTTACACAGGCTGTAGCCATAGGATTAGATGATCCCTACGAATTGGTTGTCCGCCAGGCAGCTAGTTATGCCGGACGCATCGGGGCAAAGAATTTATTAAAACCTATGGCTAATATATATATTAATCAGAGTGAAAAACAAAGAGTTGCTTATAGCCTTAAAAATTCTTTCGAAATATATCCTTTAGAAGATGTATTGAAATCTATTCAGGAAGCAATTGAAAATTCAAATTTGCTTGATAAGGAAAAGGTGTTGAAAGAAATTTCAGCAGACTTTACACAAAATTCAAAGCAACAGAAAAAAGGACTTAGTATTATAATGAATCCCAATGCAGATATTCAGAAACGAATAAGCGAGATACGTTTGATACGAAACAATAACTATCATTTCCTGCTGGATGATTATCTCAAGTTACTTTCTGATGACAAAGAAAATATAACAGTAAAAGTAACTTTGGCAGAAGCTTTAGGCTGGTTTAACTATTCATGTCGTAAAGGAGAAATAATTGAAACCTGCAACAAACTTATTGCTGCAGGTAACGTTCCACAAGAATTTCGTAAAGAGTTAATACAAACAATAAACCGATTAAAATAACAAGTATATTATGATAAAAAAACTATTTCTGTTTATGTTGTTAGTGCAGTCATGCTTAATATTAGACGCACAAACCATCATACAACCCTCTGTAAAAAGCAAGACTTCGTTTGCCATCATTATTGACAATCAAAGTTACAGTAAAGTAAAAAAGGCTATTGAAGCCTATCGACAAGTTATCGAAAAAGATGGGCTCGGAACCTATATCATATCCGATAACTGGAAATCGCCGGAAGATATCCGTGCTTTACTTATCAAATTACATGCTGACAAAAAGTCGCCACTCGAAGGAACGGTCTTTGTTGGTGATATTCCCATTCCTATGCTTCGTGATGCACAACATCTTTCCTCGGCTTTTAAAATGAATCAGGCACGAGACTGGAAATTATCAAGCATACCAAGTGATCGTTATTATGACGACTTCGGTTTGCAATTCAAGTTCTTGAAACAAGATGCCGATAAACCACTTTATTATTATTTCTCTCTGAAAGCAGAATCCGATCAGGTTCTTTCTTCCGATATCTATTCAGCTCGTATCAAACCATTAGAGCTTACCGGAAAAGATAAATACCTTATGCTGGAAAAGTATCTTAATAAAGTTGTGGCAGAGCGTACCGCCAATCCGGAGAACGTGATTGATAATCTGACAATGGCTCGTGGACACGGATATAATTCGGAATCACTCGATGCATGGTCAGGCGAACAACTTGCATTAAATGAGCAGTTTCCCGAACTTTTCAAAGCCGGGAACCGTGTAAAATTCATGGATTTCGAATCACGTTGGCCTATTAAAGGGTACTACCTTACCGAGGTTCAACGTCCGGAACTGGATATTATGTTGTTTCACCATCATGGCGCTGAAGATACGCAATATTTGAATGGTTACAAAAACGTAAGTGACGCAACAAATTCCATTGAAAATATAAAGTTATATGTCCGTGACAAAGTATTATCCACCTACAAAAAAAGTAAAGATAAAGAAGCGGCCATTCAACAATACGTAAAATATTTAGGTATTCCCCGTGAGTGGTGTGAAGAAGCATTTGATCCCAAAAAGATAGAAGCCGACTCTCTTTACAATTTAGATCTGGACATCCACACTACAGATATTCATAAGATTACACCCAATGCTCGTTTTGTAATGTTCGACGCATGTTTCAATGGCTCTTTCTATGAGAAAGATTACATTGCAGGATCTTATATCTTCAATGACGGAAAGACATTGGTAACGCAAGGTAATACCGTGAATACAATTCAAGATAAATGGCCGGATGAATTCTTAGGTTTGCTTAATGCCGGATTACGCGTTGGTTTATGGGACAAACATGTTCATTTTCTTGAAACACACATCATAGGTGATCCTACATATCATTTTGCAAATCACTCGAATGTTAAGTTTGATATCAATGAAGCATTGACATTACATAACAAGGATGTATCCTATTGGAAAAAATTGATTAATTACCCGAATGCAGACGTTCAGGCAATGGCTCTTAGAAAACTTTACGACAATCAGTATAAAGACATTTCATCTTTACTAAAAGAGACCTATTTCTCTTCTCAAAGCGGAGTTGTTCGCTTAGAAGCTTTACGTTTATTAGGGAAGTTAGACGACAATCACTTTATTGAAGTGTTGAATGCCGCAATTGATGATAGCTATGAACTTGTTCGCCGCTTTGCTGCGGAGTATCTCGGTAAGAATGGTTCAGATGAGTTGATTCCGGCATTTGTTCACAGTTTTATTTCTGATGTTACTTCACCTCGTGTCTCTTTCAAAATCAGCGAAGCCTTTGGCTCAATGAATTTAGATAAACTAGAGGCAGAGGTGAAAAAACAAACAAACAATACTCTATTATATAATCGTAGTGAAATAGATAAACTACTGGAAAACATAAAACGTTTCAAAGAAAGCGAGAAAAAAGAGTTGGCCACCATTCTGGATACTACCAGCACAGTGAAAGATAAACGCTTTGTTATATCTGCATATCGTAATCACCCGGATGCTGTAGCTGTAGATGCTTTACTTTCTTTTGCATCAAATACATCACAAGACAAAAATCTTAGGATAACAACCATTGAAGCTTTGGGATGGTATAACTTTAGTTACCGTAAAAATGAGGTAATAAAGGGATTGCAAAAAATATCATCAATAGATAAAGATAAGGAAATTGTGAATGAAGCCATTAAAAGTATTAATCGCTTAAAATAATAGATTTCATGTAAAGTAAATAAATTGCTTATCACTCTATAGTAAGAAAATCAGTCTACATTTAATTGTTGGCTGATTTTCTTCTTTTTGTGGGCATGTAGATGAGTTGGGTTAACTTATTTTTTTGTATATTGTTGAAATACATGATAAAATAGTTGTTTATTCTGTTGAACTTTATATACATTTGTATATTGTTTAATTTAAATATAATTCAAATAATGAAAAAAATAATTTTAATTGCAATTGTTTGCTTTATCTCTGCAAACTTATTTTCACAGACCTATAAACTTGAGACTGTATTTTCAAACAAAATTTCAAATACATATCTGTCACATTGGAAAGTTCTTGAAAGCAATAATAATATTCAGGTTGACACCTTTTCTTTATGGGGATACCAACTTTACTTTGATGACTGGGTTAAAGGAGCTTATGAAGTTGAATATTTTAAAGGAAATGCAAAAGAAATGTCTCTATTTTTAACTCAGGTTGTTGAATTTACAGAAAAGTATAAAAATGAAGATAAGGTATTGACTTATATTTCGGGTATTCAAGTAAAAACGCTAAAACAACTTGGATTTAAATATACCCTTGTATATGATAAAGAGCGTAAAGTTGCTTGCGTATTTAACCAGAAACAATGGACAGACATGCTTGCTCGATTTGTTTCATATTGCGAGAATCAGAAGATTAATTGCACCCAGAATTGAGTTGACAATCTTAAATATACATAGATTACACGCAACGTTTACAATGAACTTATCATCTGGATGCAAAGCCTTCCTCAAGGCATTTCTTCTGTCAAATATATATTTATGAGTTTTTTGATCAAGAAAAAAGTAATAACGAAAGATAGCGAAAGAAATATTGAACTTTTTGTATCCTCACAGACAGTTAAGTTTACCCATAAGTATCCAGGCGAAATAATAGCAGGAGGTGAAACGCCTAAAATTTACAAAAATAAAGTTTATACAGAGTTCGATAATACTAAAAGATTTATTATAAAAGAGAAGTTGCGTCTTGATGAGCAACTTTTTTTTTATTTTCTTATAAATGTGTACAATATGACATGCAAAAACACTCTTATACAAATTGTTTAATGCAATCATTTCTATCTTTGTTATCTAATTTATATATTTAGTCCTATGAAACATATTCTCCTTTACTTATTGATTATACTTTTACTGCCAGCAGAAAGTTTTGCGAGCAAGCGCTTCTTTAATGATAATGAGAGAGCTAAGTACAACTTCAACTCAGGATGGTTATTATTCGTTGGCGATTCTTCGGGAGTTGAACAACAAAAATTCAATGATGCGTCCTGGAAAAAGATTACTTTGCCTCATGCTTTTAATGAAGACGATGCTTTTAAAGTATCTATTGATAAGCTAACCACTGGAATTATATGGTACAGAAAGCATTTTAAACTTCCTCTTTCAGCAAAAGATAAAAAAATCTTTTTAGAGTTTCAAGGCATTCGGCAAGGGGGAGAGTTTTATGTTAATGGCAAAGCCATCGGCACTCACGAAAATGGAATTATGGCTTGCGGATTTGATCTTTCGAATTTGGTAAATCTGGGAAAGAAAGACAATGTGATTGCCGTAAGAATTGACAATTCATGGGATTATAAAGAAAAAAAAACAGGAAGTACTTTCCAATGGAATGATAGGAATTTTAATGCAAACTACGGAGGTATCCCTAAAAATGTAGTACTTCACATTACTCCCAAAACTTATCAGACGCTACCGCTTTATAGTAATCTGCAAACAACCGGAACATATATTTATGCCAAAGATATTAATATTAAACAGCAATCAGCCGTTGTTTGTGTTGAATCCGAAATAAAAAATGAGACCAAAAAGCCACAAGATATCTCTTTTGAAGTATTTATTGAAGACATGAATGGAAAAATTATAAAAGAGATCAAAGGAGAAAGAAAGGTTCTGGCGGAAGAAGAAAAAGCGTTGTTTAAAACTGAAGATAAGGTGAGTGGACTCCATTTCTGGAGTTGGGGATATGGTTATTTATATAATGTATATAGTGTTCTTAGCATAAACGGGAAAGCTATTGATGTAGTAAAAACACGAACAGGTTTTCGCAAAACAGCTTTCGAGAAAGGAATGGTTTCATTGAATGATCGCATTCTTCAATTGAAAGGTTATGCACAAAGGACTAGTAATGAATGGCCTGCTGTAGGAGTTTCTGTACCCGCTTGGTTGAGTGATTTCAGCAATGGCCTCATGGTGAAGGGAAATGCCAACTTAGTTCGATGGATGCACATCACTCCTTGGAAACAAGATGTGGAATCCTGTGACAGAGTAGGATTGATACAAGCCATGCCTGCCGGAGACTCGGAGAAAGATGCGATTGGTAGAAAATGGGAACAACGAAAAGAGGTAATGAGAGATGCTATCATTTACAATCGTAATAACCCAAGTATTCTCTTTTATGAATGCGGAAATAAAGGTATTTTTGAAGAGCATATGAAAGAGATGAAAGCGATCAGAGATTTATATGATCCGTATGGTGGAAGGGCGATTGGTGCTCGTGAAATGTTGGATAGCAAAACCGCGGAATATGGAGGTGAAATGTTGTATATTAACAAAAGTGCACGTCATCCAATGTGGGCTATGGAATATTCACGGGATGAGGGCTTACGTAAATATTGGGATGAGTTTACTCCTCCTTATCATAAGAACGGAGCGGGACCTTTATATAAAGGACAAAATGCCTTTGACTATAACCGCAACCAAGATTCTCATGCCATTGAAAATATCATTCGCTGGTATGATTATTATCGGGAACGCCCTGGAACGGGTGAACGGGTGAGTTCAGGAGGAACAAATATTGTCTTTTCTGATTCTAACACTCATTTCCGTGGAGAAGAAAACTATCGACGTAGCGGCGAAGTAGATGCTATGAGATTGCCAAAAGACGCTTTCTTTGTTCATCAGGTAATGTGGGACGGATGGGTTGATGTTGAAAAACCACATACACATATTATTGGTCACTGGAATTATACTCCGCAAGTCAGGAAAGATATTTATGTTGCCTCTACCGGAAGCAAAGTTGAATTACAACTCAACGGAAAATCTCTTGGTTATGGACAACAAAGTTACCAATTCTTATTCACGTTTAAGGATGTGCAATGGGAAAAAGGGAAGTTAATTGCTATCTCTTACAATAAAGAAGGTAAGGAAATCAGCCGTGATGAATTTCGCACGGCAGGAACTCCTTTTGCTATTCACATGAAAAACTATGAGAGTCCCGATGGATTAATTGCTGATGGGGCGGACATGGCTTTAATTGAATTTGAAGTGGTGGATAAAGAAGGAAACAGATGTCCTACTGCAAACAATATTGTTTCTTTCCGTTTGGACGGACCGGCAGAATGGCGCGGAGGTATTGCGCAAGGGCAAAATAATTATATTCTGGCAAAAGAACTTCCGGTAGAATGTGGAGTAAACCGTGTTTTAATTCGTACGTTGCCTAACGCCGGAAATATTAGTTTAACAGCCTCATCCATTGGCTTACAAACAGACTCCCTTTCTTTAACTTCCAAAACAATGAAGGAAGCAAACGGTTTGTCGGAATACTTTCAGGCAGAGCACCTTCCTTCTTACCTGGAAAGAGGAGCAACACCCTTCACCTCCTCATTTACTATAAACAGAATCCCTATTCACATTGTGAAAGTAACCGCAGGGAGCAATGAAGAAAAAGCACTCTCAAGTTTTGATGATAATGAAGAAACAGAATGGGATAGTGACGGAGAATTAGGAAAGAACTGGATAACCTATGAACTAGAACGGAATGATACCATCTCCGAATTGGTCTTCAAAATGAATAGCTGGAGAAATAAGACCTACCCTATCCGCATTTTGATTGATGGTAAAGAAGTATTCAGGGGGGATACAGAAAAAAGCCTTGGATATATCACCATTCCGATAAATTCCACGGTTGGACGGTTTGTTAAAGTGGAACTCACAGGAGAAAATAAAGAACAAGATGCCTTTAATATAGTAGAAATCACTGGTAAAAAAGAGATTAAGAAACAAGATAAATCCAGAAAACAGTTAGGGATTGTTGAAGTTGAAATATATAAAAAAACAGTTGTAGAATAAAAGTTATTACTAAACCATTATCTATCACTGTTTTTCATTCTTTTTATAAATAAAGAGTGCCTGGCAAATATTATTTATACCAAAAGAATTTTATCTATTTCATTGATAATTTCATCAATATTTAGCTCGTTAGTATCTAAGCCCTTACTTTTATTATTGTATGGTGCATATTTATCTAGACTAGTAACAGAAAATAGTCCGAGAGTAGGGATTTTCACAGAACTTGTTAAGTGCATAATACCACTGTCTGCACCTATAAAAATATCGGTATTTGCAATTACTGCACCAATTTCCCGAATGTCTTTGCTATAAAATGTTGGTTCTTTAAATGATATTTTTGAAATGTTCTCAACTGGTAAAACTTCAAGAATATTAAAGTTTGGATATTGTGATTTTAATTTTTCATAGAATTCTAACCACCATAATTCCGTATAGCATTTTGCTCCAGTTGCATAAGTGAATAAACAAATTGTTTTTTTTTCTTTATCAATAAGATTTTGAAGTATTGTTTTCCCTTCTGCAATTTCAGAAGAGCTTAATTTGATATCTAAATATGGAATTTCTTTGTCATTGCCAGTAATTCCTAGCTTAGATAAATAATAACGAAAACTATAAACCGGATATTTAGCCATATGCTGAAAATCAGTATATTTAAGTTGAAAATCATTTTCATCATCACCATAAAATTTATATTTTGAATTAGCAAACCTCGTCGAAAGTCTACCTGATGAGGAGTTTTTCTCTACGTTTATTACAAGATCATAATGTCGTTTTCTGATACTCAACCACCCTTGAAGATATTGAAATATTTGTTTAAAATGCTTTTTGGGTAACTGTATGATCTTATCAACGTTTTCATAATTAATAAATATAATTGGAGCTATATTTCCTTTTACAAACAAATCTATTTTACAATTGGGAAACAACTCCATCACTTCTTGAACAATAGGAGTCGTTAATAACTGATTTCCCAATCTATGATTAGGTCTGGTTATAAGAATTCTTTTAATCTCAGTTTTATTTAATAGACCAACATTTTGATTGTTTTTAGAAACGCCAATATTTTTAGTTATAGCCTTTAAAATAACTCTTTTTACTATGTTGATATTTCTTAAAATATCCATATTCTCAACTTATTAAATTTATATCTGTAGTTTTTACTGTCGTTTTTCATTTTGTTTCAAAGCTACTAATTTTATTTTATTTAGCAGCCCAAAAACCGATAAAAGTATAACAAAGTGTAATTTTCACATAGCTATAGTTAAATAGCTATTAGGGTTAGCTATGGACTACAGGCTATCGCAAGGGACTGCCTTGCAGAATCGAGTTAAATAGCTATTAGGGTTAGCTATGGACCCTGGGGATGTGCGGAAAAACAGATCATATATTCTGCTATTATAGGGGGGTGAACTAATTTTTCCGCAGCTTATTATCAGTGTGATATCTCTAAAAGTAAAAAGTATTGTCGGAATATAACTTGAAGTTTTTCTCTTTTTCTTAGCGGGATAGTGTTAATTTTAGTTTCATTCCTCATTATTAGCATTATAAAAAGGGTATATAAGCATCTATTGCTATATTTACAAATAATAATCCAAACAAAAAAAGGCTGTTCCCGAATAACCGGAAACAGCCTTTTTAATTAAATTCACCTCCTAGAAGATGAATGCGTCTATATATTATTTAATTTCTTCAAAAGAAATTGATACTGAATATTAGCTAGTTATGCATTTATGGTACAAATTCGATACGAATAAAGACTTCTTCATATTGTTGAGATTGTTGAAGATAAATCCGAAGCTTTGTTAGTACCTCATGTAGCAGAGAGATTGCCTCTTTTTTTTCTTTTAGCATCCTTTCATACAGAACATTTTATCCTCATAAAGTTCAACGATTTTATCCAATAGGGTTAGGGATGAACTTTGTGAAGGAGTATCGATAAAAAGTTATGAAACCAAGGTGAACTTAATTGTTGTTAGGGATGAACTTTGTGAAGGAGTATCCTTGTTTTGGACGATTTGATGGATATTACACACTACATTTAGCATTGTTCAAAAGCCTACCTATATCACTGCATTTTGCAAATGTCGGGTCAAATATCTCTAAATTAAAGAGTCTATTCAAAATGCTAATTATAGTATGTTGTCAATGTTGTTGTATAGCTGTAATTTCGCATACTATAATATCCCATACCATGAGTAGCAAATCTATTTTAGAGGTTTTTGGTTCAAATGTTCAAAGATATAGAAAAGAACGGCAACTATCACAAGAAAAACTTGCAGAATTAGCGTGTGTTCACCGTACCTACGTCGGAATGATTGAGCGTGCGGAGAAGAACATTACGCTTTTGAACATTGAGAAGATTGCAAATGCATTGAATGTGGAAATTAAAGATTTGTTAGAGAATCTGGAGCAAAACAGTAGCTGTGAATGAAAAAACTGAAGAAAACATTTTCATTTTCGCTTTGTATTATGCTAAAGAAAATCGCGATTCATCTGCAAAGTATAATTAAAAAATCAGCCTCAGAAAAATTTCATAAAAAAATAAATATGGACAAAGCATTTAAAATCCCGCCACAATCGCCGTTACATATTATTTCTCCAGAGAAGCTAGTTGAATGTTTACAAAGTTTAGTAGGAACTCCATTCCGGTTTACAGGTAAACCTCGTACAGATGGCTCTTCTTTAAGAAAATTAATAACGAAAACTCTTTTTGAATGTGGAATTTCTGATGAGGCAATTTCCGGTGATTTTGAAATTGTTCCACCCCGACAAAAGGGCGTACCACGTTTGCTTAGAGAATTACTTGATACATATATTGTAACAACAGGAAATAGTTATAATTTGCAGGTATGGAATAGAGTTCCAAATAGCGATTCTATTTTAGTGCAATACACCTGTGGAAGTAAAATACAATGCAAAGATATCCGCTTTATATTCGTTAAAATCGATGTTAATACAGAAATCATAGAATCAATAGTTATTCTTACACCCGAATACATAGAGAATCGTTTTGGTAAATTTGGCAAACCAACCATCAAGCACCAATTGATGATTTCTAATAAACAACGGGAACGAATTATTAATGGAGATAATTCGGTACTCTCCTTTAAGGACAGCAAAAAGCTTTCCTATCGAATCAGGCATGATTATGCAGAGACACCATCGAATATGTTGAAAGAACCAGATTTTAAAAATCTTTTCTCTATTCAATTACTAACCGAAATGGTTGCGAAGAAATTAGTTGGTGTAACATTGGGAGCTAATGATACTAAAAACAGAGGTCAAGCCTTGGAGCGATTGGCTTTGCAATTGCTTGGATATTCGGAAGAAAATTTGAATGGATTAGCCGGAGGTTATCCTGACATACCCAATCAATTGTTGGAAGTAAAGGTACAAGATTCCCCTACTGTTGATTTGGGAAAATACTCACCTGAATTTGAAGAACTTATTATGGCAGATTCGGACATAACAACAAAAGACATTCGCTATCTAATAGCATTGACAAATCCAAAAACCGGAATTATTGAGGGTGTTATTCTTGCAGCTGGAGAGCATTTGGGTGAAATTTTTACTTATGTCAGCGATATGAGTTATAAATGTCAACGGTCAATACCCATGTCCTTTTTTGAACTATATAAAGGATGTTGTGTATTTAATCCGTAATCCCAAAAGCTATTTTTACGCAATTATTTAATTCATTAGTGAGAGATTCCAACTTGGAATTACAGTCAGAGTTTAGAAGTTTGACTATCTCTACAATTCTTTTTGCTGATTGATTGTTAGGGTTTGGGATGGGGTATTTTTCAATGTATTGACTCAAATAGCGACGTCGGCCTGAATACAATTTGTTATTGAAGCACAAATCGTGGTATTGAGTCATTAAATCAGAGTTGCAAATCCCTTGTATTAAGAGTAATAATTCATTTTCTTCTTTGGTTTGGGCAGCCAACCAATAACAGTTCCCGTTTACAACGGCTCCACTATCATCATAAGAAAATCGAGCCTCAAGGCTTATGTCTGGAAAGACAATTTTAGGTAAATCCCATAATGCCGGATTTTGAGGCACCCACATTTCATACCATTTCCGACCTGCTTGTATCAAATAGTTACGAGATTCAAGTTGTTCTCTGTATTTATTCAAATATTGCTTGGTATTAGGATAATCATCTAAATTATAGACTTCTCTTTTCCCATTTTTTGCATAATGAGGGTAAAGTACTTTTGACAACTTAGATAATGTACACGTCCATTTCTGAATATTTTCCTGTGAAATTAGGGGTCTCAATAATTTTTCTTCAGGAATCACAGACTCGCATTCCCACTTGTCATTTAAGAAAACATTGTCTGCGCAGGATTTTATACCTACACGAACTTTAAATTTCTCTCCGATATAAAAAGATGTATTTGATTTTATTGTATCAATCCATTCATTTTCTATATCGTTGGTCATTTGCCAAACATCTGTTTTTATGTGCGAATGTTTGAGGAGTCCAACGCTATAGTTGAATGTTTTACCATCAACAGAAAATAGTCCTGATTCTGTTTTTTCTAAGACATCATACACAGAATTGACTTTTGTGTTTTTTTGATTAGGGATAGATTGAAATTCCTCATATATTTTTGCAAAAAGACAGGATGGAGATAGTTGCTTTCTACTTGTTTTTTTTCTTCCAATAAAAATTGCCGGCAACACAGCGGCATTGAAAAGTTTTGTATCACCTAAATCAATCACTTCTAAAATGTCGTAGTTGTCTAATAAAAATTTTCTTATCTCGGCACCACTTTTTGTTGTTAAGTAGCGATTTGATGTGATTACTCCGAGTATTCCCCCTTTCTTGAGGGCATTTGTCATTCCCATTAAAAAGGGATAATACAGGTCTATTTTGCCGGAAAGATTGTAATCTTTTGCTATTTGTTGAGACTTTTGCGCTCCTAATGTTTGTGTGCGTACATAAGGTGGATTTGCAATGACAATATCTGCAAATTCATGAGAAGAACCATTTGAAAAAAGTCCTATAGAATTAGGAGCCACTTCAAGAAAATCTTTTTGTTGAATTTGCGCTTCTGAAAATCCTAAATCAGACAAATTGTTTTTGGTTTTCAAAATATAATCAATATTGGTATCGAAACCTTTTAATTCAAAATCAAACTGATTTCCGATTTTAGTTGCAATGGAAGAAAGCAACGCACCATCGCCACATGCAGGGTCTAAAATTGCGGATGGTTGATTATTTGAATTGTAACAAGCCAAAATTTTATCGGACAAAAAATCAGCCAAACGAATAGGTGTAAATGTTGCACCTGAATTTTTTATAGTAACTTCTTCAACTTTGTTATTCATCATCTTAAATGTTTTGCTTGACTATTTCCAATGCGTTCTTTGCAATTTTTTTCTCCTCGCAAACCTCTGCAATGACTCTATCTGCAAGCCATAAGGTCAATAACTCCTCTTTATTAACATTCAGTAGTCTTGCAAGGATAATTACTTGTTCTCTTTTTGCAGAGCGATCACCCCGTTCTATGCGACTATACATGGGAGTGTCAATCTCTAAAGCAGCGGCTAATTGCCTTTGCAATAGTTTTTTTTCTTCCCTTAACCGTCGAATTTTTTCAGCAAATAACATGACACAAGTATTGAATTTGTCAGTTTTTAATTTGTCATTATTTGGCAAATATACGATTTTATTTGAGCAAATACAATGAAATGAGCAAAAATTATCAACACATATATATCCAAGCCAATTATTAGAAATTTACAGTTTCTGATACTTATTCCTGCAAAATGTTTTATCTCTACTGGGTGGTTTAAGAGGTTTGTTACTACTAACTCCATTAGCTGGCAAAAGTTATTCTCGGACAATCGGTTATTCCCGCAGCTTCCGCCTCCAAAACGGCAAGGAAGCCATGAGCGGGAAATAACCGAAGTTGCACGGGGAATAACTTTTGCTACATTAAATTCTAATTCTATTAACTTAATCTTGGTCTTCGTTTTTTCTTTTTCTTGGGTTTCAGTGGCTGTTGGTCGTCTGGCAAAGTGCTATCCATAGCCGATGGAAGAATGGAAAATAAAGAAGATAACCCATTTCTATCGTTTGATTGACTTACTGAATTATTGGTTGATTGATTTACTGACGTACTGATTTGCTGTTGTATTGATGTACTGATTTCTCTTTCCTGCATTTTCAGCTTATCAGTCATGCTCCCGTTTTTCATCGTATTGCAGTACTCGAACGTTTCGGACAGTTGCCGATTGTAGCCGAACAATTTATCAAATCCCTTTTCTACATTTTCAAATAATGCAGTTCGGTCAAAACCTCCTTTGATTGCGCCTTTCTTGGTGTTGCGGTGGTTGGTTCGCGGACTTAACTTGATTTTGTTCGATTGGTCTTTACGGCTGACAATCAAATGGCAGTGCATATTCAGCGTGTTTTCGGACCGATCGCGATTGAAATGGATTTTGCCGTAAAATTTAATGTCGTTGGCAGATAGTCCCTTGTTGAAATTCTTGGCATACTCAGGGATAAATACTTCCCTGATATACCGCTTCATGGCTTCGGCTTGCTCCTGTTCGGTATTTCCCAATGCTTTTGCTCGCTCTCCGACGGGCTGACGTGGATAGCGTAGAACTTGGCATCGGTTTTTAAGAGTTGACCAATATTGCCATCAATGTCTTTAATCACTTGAGATTTATACAGATTTTCTTGCATTAAGTTGAAAAAGCCTTCGGTATAAATACCTTTCTGCATTCGTTCCATATCTTCATGTTCTAAATAATTTGCCAACTGTCGACTACTCCCGGCATTATTATATACCCCGTTGGACGGTGGTGGGAAGTCAATATTCATCGCTTATTCAGGATTGATTAGTTTGTAGATTTCTGCTTTCAGGTTCTCTTTCCGCTTTCCATCCATTACTCCACAAGCTGCAAGTTCGGCGTACAGCATAATCAAATCCAATAGTTTTTTATTATCCCGTTGGTGAAGTTGATACAATGTATTAATCTGTTTGCCCTGATTATTTATGATGTCGGCATATTTCCCGAATTGGTCACTGATTTTCTGTAGTACAGCATTGTTTTTCTCTTGGTTTTTCTCCAACTGCGAAAGAATAAATGTTTCCAAAGCTTTCACAACCCCGTCAAAACGAACAGAGATTGAGTGGGTTGCCCGAATCATTGGATTCAGTTGTTCTTCTTCAAAGTGGCGGACAAATCGTATCAAATCATCCTGTCGCTTGTTTACTTTCGCCAATTCCGCTTTGACCGATTCGGGCGGCTCGGATGGATTGATGCAAGCCTTCTCCATATATTCAAAAGCCAGTTTCACTATCTCTCCCTTTTTCAGGTTATAGCGTTTGCAAAGTTTATCTATTAGACGATTGGTGGAATGGTCAATTCCAACCGAAGTCAAAGCCGTTTTATTCTTATTTCGTTCCATATTATAACTTTTTTATAAGAATTTATTTTATTAATCGATTAATAAATAGGCTATTATGGATTTCGTTCATAAGAGCCTTTATAAAAACTATTTTCAATATCTTGCTGATTAACAGCAAGTAATCCCGTAGGGCAAGAGGAAAGAACAGGACTTGTCCAGTTCCCTCTTGCTACATTGCTCGCGAACAGAGAGCCGTTGGATGAACGTTTACGTTAAACAATGAGCAGAAGCCAAGCTTGCTTGGATTATGCCATTGTGAGGAAACGACTAAATTTATTGAAAGCTTAAACTCGACGACTTTCACCATTCAACGTGATAAAGTTGAACATCACTTTGAGGCGGTCGCCAATCATCCCACCATAGAACTCATCAGACGAAAGTGTAGCAAAAGTGAAGTTCGTGGTGCCATGTGTAACTACTCCGGTATCGCTTCTCAAACTCAACAATTCAGAAATAGGGCGGCTAATGTTCCCATAATCCATAATCGTTTTGGATTCTCGTCCAAATTCATCAATGATTAGTGGTCGCCGAGCAAATACGCCTGTCGATTGTTTTACAATTTGCTCTTGCAACTCCACTGATTTGATAAACGTAAACAAAGAATAATTCAGGCTGAATTTTCTCACAATATGATTATGAAGCAATGAGTATGTTTCAAGGATAAGTGTTTTGCCGCACCCGTATTTTCCTTGTAGCATAATGCCTTTGCTTAAATCACCGTCAAAAGCAGGGTTGTTGGTTGCATAAAAGTAGAGTTGCTCTATCATAGGTTCATTGTCATTGTCAATGATGAAGTTCCTGTTCTGATTCCGATTATGCAAGCAAACTGTTCCGAATGAGCGAAACAAATTCTGAAAATCGGGATAGGCAAGAGGCAAAATCAAGCGACGTTGCTGCATCTTTTCTTTTTCACGGGCAACAATTTCATTGGCATCTTCCTGCATTACCTGATAAAACTGCTGGTTAGTCGAAATCACTTCCTGTATGGACAAATCCTTTCTTTTTTCCATAAGAATCTATATTAGATTTTTTGTCTTTAGTCTTTATATTGTATGGTGAGAGTTTAAGGTCGGACTTAGGTGCTAAAATCTGATACTTAGTTTTAACCCTATGTCCACCCCCTGAAATGTAGTCTAATAATCCGGCATCCTTCAACCGCTCGCGAGAGGATTTCAGTACTTCCAAAGAAATATTCGTATTAGCTGCTAATCGTTTGTTGGGATATTCTATCCATTCCGGCCAGAACGAGCGGTTCGCCAAATGAATCAGGAAGAAATACAGACGGGTCTCGTTTCCGCTAAAATTCTGCTGTTCATCTACCCGCCAGAAATTGGCTAATAAATCAAACAGATTCATCTTTCTGTACCTCTGAAACGTTTTTTGTAACCTGCTTCCACTTCGGATTCAATTTCCAACAAGGTTTTCTTTTTACCTTTGGAAATCCATTCTAATAGTTCGTCTTCAAAGAAGTAGAGCTTCTTTCCGTTCTTGTAGCAGGGAAGCAGGCGTTTGCGGACAAGCGTATAAATAGTTGGTTTTGCTTTGCCGATTATTCGGCAGGCTTCTTCAATACCTACCGGAACTCGCTTTGCAAGAGGTAAAGTCTGGTGGTTTTCCACTAACAGCTTAATTGCAGCTACTTCATCAACAAGATAGGCTACTGCTTGGGGCAGGCTATCAAAAGTAATCTCATTTGTCTTCATATTATCAATTTTAATAGATGAAGTGCAAATGAAAAAAGTGTTTTCCCTGTGTTTCACGACACAGAAAAAACACCTTGAAAACACTTATTGATGATTCGTGATTCTAATTATTAATGACCCGATGTGCCTTACCAATACCTTTAATACTCTCGCAATTCATCATCTTCCTTCTTATTGCGATTTCTGTATATCCCCAATCAATTACATTATGTCTATAACCAATCTTTTTCAAAATAAGCATAGAGGATAGCATTATCAGTCTGTTGGATACGAGCTTAAGCAATTCATCACTCGTTAATGACTTATACAACTCACTTGTTGGCGTAGGTAAAGAACCATGCAATAAACAATTTCTACATGATATACAATATAATTCTTCTTCATCTAACTGAATACCTAAAGCCTCGAATGGAGTACCTAATTTGGTAGAGTTAGATTGTTCATTTAACTTTCCTATTTTGCTTTTCAGTTTATCAAATATGGTTTTTTCTATATTATCTTTTATTTTCTTTAGCCCTTTCTCTAATTCATACTTCAATTGTTGGGAAACCTTCTTGTCTTCAATTAATACACTCGCATTCTTATTCTTTTCAATAATTTTGTTAGTAATAGTTTCTAACGCAACAGCTGCTAAACAGCCTTTGGACAAACTATCCACTCTGCTCGCTTGTGTAAGTAATATGCAAGAGCGTAGCAGCTCTTCATCCTGATAAAGTAGTTTTGAAAGACGCTCAAATTGATTAGAAGTTAAATACAACTCATCTTGGGGAATATTACGATAAAGAGAGTTATCCAAAAGTGGTCTTTTAGAATATATGGTTTCATTAAAATTTTGGTAACGATAAGTCAATGTTTCTTTCTTTCCTTTTTGCATGGAAATAAAATAGGCACTATCGGCAATATAAAATCCTGATATTAAAGAAAATGCAGCCCTCGTTGCATTTATGATATGCAAGAATTTATCATGATTTATTGGGTCATTTGTTTTGAACACAAAATATCCAACATCTCCTTCAAGCTTCATATAATAGAATAGTATTGTTAATTTGTCAATTTCTATTTTTACACAATTTTTCCATGAATAATTTTGGTCTTTATTTGTAGTCATGTCATAGATGATGCCACAGCATTGAGGATCGAATTTATTACAGTCAAATCGAAAATAGGCTGATTGCTTTGACTGATTCCAGTTGCTATCATTCAAATCACCTCTAAATGCATTAATATTTATGGATGCCTGTCGTATCCCTTCTCCTAATGATTGCTTAAACGCTGTTACATCTGTATTTTTGATTAATATGTTAACTCCATTTGTTACGAGCATTACAGGTCTCTCAAAGAAATGATCCATCCCAAATTTTTCTTCCCATTCAGGACGTAAATCGAAGTTAACTAGAAACTCTCCATTGTTCTTTCTATCCATTTTTGCATCCATTACTACACCATAGATAGATGTTGCAAGTTTAAAATCAATTTCTCCTGACTCAAACAATGATATTAACCTCAATATAGCATTGTCGTCTTCAAAAATAGTGTCATCTATATACTGAGAGCTAGTGGTTTTTGTTTCCATTTTCCTTTGTATTTATAGTTTCATAATTTTCTCCTCTATCTTAATAATCCCTTTCAATTCATCATCTTTCAGATGCCGCTTGATAGTTTCAACCTCTGTTTCTTTGAAAATATCTAGGAATACGATTTTCAGGAAATGGGCAATATCCATCTGATTTCTCGGTTTGAAAAAGTTCCAGATATTCCACCCAAAATGACGAAGGTCAACAGTTGTTAATTCTTTGACTTTAACAGACTTCAATTCTTTTACGCCCAACTTATCGATATATATCTGTACGTTTTGGCAAAGAACTTCGAGATGTTCGTCCGAAAGATAAAGTGCAAAAGATTCTCGGGTATAGTTTAGAGCAATATTCAGTTTATCCTCCTGCTCCTTAGTTTTGTTTTGCTTTTGTTCGTTCCGAATATCCTCTAAAGAAGGCAAAAACTGTTGTTCTACAATGCTTTCGGTTATTTCGCTGATAGGACATTTGGCTCTTTTCTTATTCTTGAAATAAGGAATTTTTATCAATAACCGTTCAATCCAAGGTAACATCAGGCCTTGCAAAACAACATGGATACTTAAATACACGATAACCGAAATGCCTAAAACTACAATAAAAACAATAAATGCTGTAAAACTGTCAAATCCCAATGAGACAGCGGATATACGTGCTAATGTAGCAAGTGCCAAAGCAACACAGGTAACCAGTACGTATAGAATAATCTGTTCCAGAAAATTATTTTTCATTCCTTCGTCGTTTTTATTATTTCTAATTGTATAGCTTGCGCCGCTTTGTTTTTCTTTTCATCCACCACTTTCGCGTAAATCTGTGTGGTTTTCACATTCGTATGACCAAGCATCTTACTTACGGTGTAAATATCTGTACCATTGCTTAATTGCAGGGTTGCATACGTGTGCCGAAAGCAATGATAGGTGATTCTCTTCTTAATGCCAGCGGCTTCTATCCATCTTTTGAGCGGTTTGGAAATCCAAGCGGGGTCGGGCAAATCTTCAAATACCAGTTGTTCCGGGTCACGTCGTTCGCCACACAATTGCAGGGCTTGTTCGGAAATAGGCATATATTCAACGCCTTTGGTTTTCTGTTGCGTAAAATGCAGTCTGGCTTGATTACCGTCCATGCTGATTTCTTTCCACTGTAATTTTTGAATATCACAATGTCGTAAGCCTGTGAGAGCAGAAAATAAAGCCGAACGTTTGAGTACATCCCGCTCGCAAGGTGTAATGGCAAGGGTATTGAGTTCCTCAACGGTCAAATATTCCCGGCGCGATTCCTGTTCCTGTATGCCTTTGATTTTAGCGGATAAATCTATAGTTAAGTATCCATCAATAAAGGCTTGTTTTAGGGCGGCTTTGAAAATGGAAAAGTAAGTTGCTGCGGTATTGTGTGAAATAGTTCCGCTTTTACTGCCTCCACATGGAGCGGACAAAAGAAAGCGTTTAAATTCTTCAGCTGTTCGGTTGTTAATTTTACTGAATGGCAGTGTGTCACCTGCAAATTGTTTCAGGAAATCAAGGGTACGTTTCCAATTGGTAATAAAAGATTGCGAACTGTTACTATGGCGTTTTCTTGAAGCTTCCGAAAAATATGCGATGAAATTTTGTTGGGAACGCTCATTTTGTTCGACTTGTGCCGTTTCGGTGTCGCTATACAAATCGGCATTGTCGTATTCCCGTTGGCGAAGTTTGCGAACGCCATCGGCATACAGCATACTTTCTTGGTCTTTTTCGCTGCGGCAAATAATGATACCATTGTCATCACGCTTGGGTTTGTATGTCTTTGTTCTGTCTGCTTCAGTACGGGCTGTACGCTTCTTATCCCATTCCACAGTAGTAACGCTGCGGTTCAGATATTCGCGGATACGTTGTGGGATTTTCTTACCGGGAACAAACACGGGATAACTCTCGATATAAACATACCACTCTTTCCGGTCTTCGACTTTGCGAAGCCTTACAGTAACTTTCGTATTGGATAATTCTTTCATGTGGTATTATTTTCTTGAAAATATTTTGTCGATTTGTTCCTTTGGCACATATACAAACTTACCAACTTGCCGTTTGGGAATGCTATTACGACGAATAGTATTGCTTACCGTTGAAAGGGAAACACCGAATTTTTCGGATACTTCGGCAATAGTATAGCATTCTTTTACCTCATACTGCAATTTTACAGGTTTTTCTTTGGGTTCTTCAGGTAAAGTTACAGCTGTAAAAATAGCTTCAAGATGTATCCGGCTTACCCTTGTCAACCGTTCTCCCAAATTGAAAGCTGGAATTTTACCCGCTTTAATCAGGCGACGGATAGTATCTTTAGAAATGCCAAACATGATTGTTGCTTCTGATATAGAAAGAAAAGGGCGTGTTTGCATTTGTGCAATTTTATCAGCCGATTGCTCCAAAATGGTTTGTTTGTGTTCAGCTTCCTTTGCTTCTCGCATTTTCTCTCTTCCTGATTTATTCACACAAGTGTTGCTACAAAAGCGAGTAATAACGGTTTTCGCCTCAAAAGGCTTTCCGCACTGCTCGCAAATCTTCGGTATTTTCAATTTGCTACTTCCCATATCGCTCTTAACATCGGTTACTTTATCATCATTTAAGTGTGTTTAAGACATAATAAGCATGAATAAGGCGCACTTTAACTTCAATTAGCGCGCGGCACAAATATGGTACAAATATATGATTAAAATCGATAACCAAACATCACAACCAATAATTCTTTAAAATGAAAAACCGCAGTAAATCAATTGTTTTACTGCGGTTTCACTATTCTTAATAATCGTTTTTAACCGATTTTACTTCACTTCTTCGAAGTCGGCATCCTGAACATTATCACCCTGATGTTTGTCCGAACCTTCTTGTGCACCGGCACCAGCATTTACGTCTGGACCTGCCTGACTTGCACCTGCTCCGGCTTGTGCGCCTTGAGCATACATTTCAGCACTTGCAGCTTGGAACACTGTATTCAGTTCTGCCATGGCAGCATCAATACCTGCAATATCCTGAGCTTTATGAGCTTCTTTCAGTTTACCAAGAGCTGCTTCAATAGGAGCTTTTTTATCGGCTGGAAGCTTATCGCCCATTTCTTCCAACTGTTTTTCAGTCTGGAAAATAAGACTGTCTGCCTGATTCAACTTATCAATCTTTTCACGTTCTTTCTTATCGGTATCTGCGTTAGCTTCTGCTTCTGCTTTCATACGGTCAATTTCTTCTTTGCTCAAACCGCTTGATGCTTCAATACGGATTGTTTGTTCCTTACCGGTCGCTTTATCTTTTGCAGAGACTTTCAAAATACCATTGGCATCAATGTCAAAAGCCACTTCAATCTGAGGTATACCACGACGAGCTGGAGCAATTCCGGCAAGGTTAAACTGGCCGATTGATTTGTTCTGACTGGCCATTGGGCGTTCACCTTGTAACACATGGATGGTTACTTCACTTTGATTATCAGCCGCAGTGGAGAAGGTTTCACTCTTCTTACAAGGAATCGTAGTATTAGCATCAATCAGTTTAGTCATTACACCACCCAATGTTTCAATACCCATTGATAATGGAGTAACATCCAAAAGAACCACGCCTTTGATTTCGTCGGTTAAAACCGCACCTTGAATAGCTGCACCTACAGCAACAACTTCATCCGGATTTACACCTTTAGAAGGCGTTTTACCAAAGAATTTCTCAACAAGCTCTTGTACAGCAGGAATACGGGTTGAACCTCCCACTAAGATTACTTCATCTATATCTGAATTACTCAAACCGGCATCACTCATTGCTTTGCGGCAAGGTTCCTGACATGCTTGAATTAAGTCATGACACAACGATTCAAACTTAGCGCGAGTCAATGTTTTAACCAAATGCTTTGGAATACCTGCAACTGGCATGATATATGGCAAGTTGATCTCTGTAGAAGTTGTAGAAGAAAGCTCTATTTTTGCTTTTTCAGCAGCTTCCTTCAAACGTTGAAGAGCCATTGGATCCTGACGTAAATCTAAACCTTCGTCTTTTTTAAATTCCTCGGCTAACCACTCAATGATTACATGATCAAAATCATCACCACCCAAGTGTGTATCACCGTTGGTAGAAAGAACTTCGAACACACCGCCACCAAACTCAAGAATAGAAATATCGAAAGTTCCTCCACCTAAATCGAATACGGCTATTTTCATATCTTTATGGGCTTTATCGAGACCATAAGCCAAGGCAGCAGCAGTAGGTTCATTCACAATACGCTTTACTTCAAGTCCGGCAATCTGTCCGGCCTCTTTAGTAGCCTGACGCTGTGAGTCGCTGAAGTAAGCAGGAACGGTAATCACCGCTTCGGTTACTTCTTGTCCCAAGTAATCTTCAGCTGTTTTCTTCATTTTTTGAAGAATCATTGCAGAGATTTCTTGTGGAGTATACAGACGTCCGTCAATGTCTACTCGCGGAGTATTGTTTTCACCTTTAGCCACGTGATAAGGCATACGCGCAATCTCCTTTTGCACCTGATCCCAGTTCTCACCCATCAAACGTTTGATAGAGAATACCGTACGGGTAGGGTTGGTGATAGCCTGACGTTTTGCAGGATCTCCCACTTTACGTTCACCACCATCCACAAATGCTACAATAGAAGGAGTGGTACGTTTACCTTCACTATTTGCTATTACTACAGGCTCGTTGCCTTCAAACACAGAAACACAAGAGTTTGTAGTTCCTAAGTCTATTCCAATAATTTTTCCCATAATTTTATCCTTTATAATTATTATTTTATTTAATTCTGTTGATTGCTTTTTTACTTCTTTTTGTTTTGTAGCAATCGTACGTCAATTAATGAACAAACCTTATGCCAAAAAGCAGTTTCATAGAGAAAGTTTTAGAAGCTGACAGCAAACATTTCTATTTCCAGGTGGATACTGACACCGATTCTGCCTTTCTGTCAGAAGTAAGTTTCTTCATTGACAGAAAGAACTTGGCGAAATGCTTATCCAATACTTCAAGAAATCTAAGTCTTTCTTTCAGGATACATTCTTTATTAAATGTACACCTATATAAAATTTAGTGTACTCCTAATTATATTATGCTGTACATTAAAACTAGAAGAAGTGTACTGACTACTTATAAAAAATCTTGAATAACAGACTAAACAGTTAAGAGAAAGTGAGTTATTTCTTTTGAAGAAAAGCTTAGGCAACTGATGTGTTCTATCTACAATTTAACTATCTTTGCCCTGCTAAAACAATAAAAAGAATGAAATATTTATCTTATACTCTGTTGACTTTGATAATGTTGTTTACAAGTTGTGTAAACAATCAATCGAATAAAAACGAGGCATCTACGGGGGAATCACTGAAAATAAAATATGCAGAAGGGTTCACTATTAGCAAAACAGCTGACTATACATGTGTTACTGTGAATAATCCGTGGAAAAAGGGTGAAATATACGATCGATATTACTTGGTGAAGAATGAAAAGATCACCGTACCTAAGGATGGAAAAAAGGTAGCGATTCCACTGAAATCTTTAGTGGCAAACTCGGCCACCTATTTTGAGTTTTTGCAAATGCTGGGAGAGCTCGATAAAGTGACCGGAGTATGCAGTGCCGCATGGATATATAATCCGCAGATTCTGGCAGGAGTGAAAGCCGGAAAAATTAAGGATCTGGGAGATGCTTTTAATCTGGATATAGAAAATCTACTAATGCTTCGCCCGCAAGCAGTGATGACTTCGGCTTACAACGCGGAAGATGCGAACTCGAAAAAGCTTACGGAAAGTGGACTCACGGTGATCTACAACATTGAATGGCAGGAGAAATCTCTATTGGCACGGGCGGAATGGATCAAGTTTATGGGAGCATTTTTCGACAAATCTACATTGGCAGACAAGTTATTCAATGAGGTGGAAAAAAAATATAAAGAGGCATCGGTTTTAGCTCTGAAAATAAAAAAACACCCTACCCTATTGTCTGGGCAGGATTTCCGCGGTTCATGGTCAATGCCTGCCGGAAGAAGTTTTAATGCAAAGATGTTCCACGATGCAGGAGCGTCTTATTTTTATGAAAACGATACCACCAGCGGAAGCATTCCGTCTAATATAGAGTCGGCTTTGGTTAATTTTAGCAAAGCGGATATATGGGTAGGCACACAAACCAATTCGCTTAATGAGCTGGGACAAATTGATTCAAAATACAAACTATTCAAGGCGTATAAAGCGGGGAATGTATATAATTACAATAAGCGGATGAATGCCTCGGGAGGAAATGATTATTGGGAAAGTGCCATTGCTCATCCCGACTTGCTGCTTCGTGACATGATTAAAGCGCTTCATCCCGAATTGCTCCCCAATTATGAGTTCACTTATATGCAAAAGCTGAAATGAAAACAAAATTCTTCCTGTTAATAGCACTGTTTATTGTTGCTCTGAGTTGCGATATTATTTTCGGGAGTGTACGGCTCTCTCTGGGCGATGTATGGGCCGCGCTTACAGGAAGTGGTGATGATAATATTTATCGGGAGATCATTCTCAATCACCGTTTACCCAAGGCGTTAACCGCCATTCTTACCGGAGCTGCCCTATCCGTGGCTGGTGTTTTGATGCAAACTCTTTTCCGTAACCCTCTGGCAGGGCCGGACGTACTGGGAGTTACTTCAGGCGCCGGACTTGGAGTTGCTTTATTAACCTTAAGTGCCTCTTCTCTTCCTTGGTTTGTGATTGCGGGATGGGGACAAGTAACCGCGGCTGTACTTGGAGCGGTTGGCGTATTGCTGCTGGTAGTGATTGTATCCGTCAAAGTTCCGCAAACGGTCTCCTTATTAATAATAGGTATGATGTTCGGCAACTTTGCCGGAGCGATTGTTAGTATTCTGCAAAGCACCAGCAATCCCGATACCTTAAAACTGTTTATATCGTGGACATTTGGTAGTCTTTCTGCTGTAAGCTGGAGTTATATGGGGATCATGGCCCCTATTGTCTTTGTGGGCACGGGATTGGCTTTCATCTTACAAAAGCGACTCAATATCTTATTGTTGGGTGAAAAGTATGCCGCCGGACTGGGTATTTCTGTTTCTCACACTCGTCTGTGGATCATTCTTGCCACAGCTTTATTAGCAGGAACATCCACCGCGTTTACAGGGCCCATTGCTTTTATCGGAGTAACCGTTCCCCACATTGCCCGGGGCATTTTCCATTCCTCGGATCATCAGCAGATTATTCCCGCTTCCATTCTTTGTGGAAGTGTGATTATGTTAATATGCGATCTCATCTCCCAATTACCAGGCAGTCAGGGAACATTGCCCATCAATTCAGTCACCGCGCTCTTTGGCGCACCCATCATTATCTGGATCATTGCCAAGAATGGCGGGATGGATATTACATCGAGATAAAGGCATAAATATTAACCCATATATTTCCCTCCCTTCAATAAAATTATCTATCTTTGCTCAAGTTATCAATATTAAAACAATTAAATTACACTTAAATGGGTAGAGTTCTAATTATTGGTGCCGGCGGTGTTGGAACCGTTGTTGCACATAAAGTGGCACAAAATGCCGATATATTCACAGATATTATATTGGCAAGCCGCACAAAATCGAAATGTGATGCCATCGCAAAAGCGATTGGTGGAAATAGAATAAAAACGGCTCAAGTAGATGCCGATAATGTAGACGAACTGGTTGCTTTATTCAATAAATTCAAACCAAAAATCGTAATCAACGTGGCACTTCCTTACCAAGATCTTACCATCATGGATGCTTGCCTGATAGCTGGAGTAAACTATCTCGATACGGCTAATTATGAACCAAAGGATGAAGCGCATTTTGAATACAGTTGGCAGTGGGCTTATCAGGAGAAATTTAAAAAAGCCGGGCTAACAGCCATCTTAGGCTGTGGATTTGACCCCGGAGTCAGTGGAGTATACACCGCTTATGCAGCAAAACATCACTTTGATGAGATTCAATACCTTGATATTGTGGACTGCAATGCGGGAGATCATCACAAAGCATTTGCCACAAACTTTAATCCGGAAATCAATATCCGCGAAGTAACGCAAAAAGGGAAATATTATGAAAATGGAGAATGGGTGGTCACTGAACCTCATCAGATTCACAAACCATTAAATTATCCACATATCGGCCCTAAAGAATCATATGTAATCTATCACGAAGAACTGGAATCTTTGGTAAAGAACTATCCTACCCTTAAGCGTGCCCGTTTCTGGATGACTTTTGGACAGGAATACTTAACTCATCTCCGGGTAATTCAAAATATCGGAATGGCACGTATTGACGAGATTGATTACAACGGACAAAAAATTGTTCCTATTCAATTTCTCAAGGCTGTTCTTCCTAACCCCGGAGATCTGGGTGAAAACTATACTGGCGAAACATCCATTGGTTGCCGTATCCGTGGCATCAAAGACGGGAAAGAACGCACATATTATGTTTACAATAACTGTAGCCACGAAGCAGCATATAAAGAAACCGGAACTCAAGGTGTAAGTTACACTACCGGCGTTCCTGCCATGATTGGTGCCATGATGTTCCTCAAAGATGAGTGGAAACGTCCGGGGGTAAATAATGTAGAAGATTTTAATCCCGATCCGTTTATGGAACAGCTCAACAAACAAGGGCTGCCCTGGGTAGAAGTATTCGACGGAGATTTGGAACTTTAAAAATAAACAATTTATTACAGAGGAAAATAATTATTTTCCTCTGCCTTTTATCTTCAGTTATGAAAAATATCTACCACCTGTTAGGTCTGGCCAATAAAATAAAAAATAGAAGAATTAAACTATTAGGAATTTATCTATTACATATCTTCAAAAAAAGATATATTGGAATTTTTATTGATCCCGTATTTGCATGTAACTTCAAATGCAAAATGTGTTATTTTAGCAATCCGGAATCAAAAAAGGATGAACACAAGCGGTTAACGATTGAAGAAATAAGATTAATTTCCAAATCTATTTTCCACCGAGCTTTAAAATTACAAATTGGTTGTGGAGCAGAACCAACTTTACATAAAAACCTTTTAGAGCTCATTGCCTTAGGAAAACAATGCGGCATACCTTATATTTCATTGACAACCAATGGATCACTAATCACTAAAGAACTTTTAATTGCATACATTGAAGCTGGATTAAATGAAATCACATTATCTTCGCATGGTCTAAAAAAAGAAACTTATGAGTTCTTTATGACTAACGGCAAATATGAAGATTTTATCGAGTTACTCAATAACATTGCTGAAGTTAAACAAAAATACACACATTTCAAATTAAGGATAAACTATACTATCAATCAAGATAACTTACAGGAATTAACAGAGTTCAACAAAATATTTGCTCAAATACCCTTAGATATTCTTCAACTAAGACCAATCCAAAAGATTGGAGAATCAGTCTACAATAATTTTGATACTAAAGATCTCATTGAAAACTACGATCATATAATAGAACCTTTAGTCAACGAATGTAGAAGCAAAAAAATTATATGTATCGCACCTTCAAAAAAGAATATTCTTTCCCTTAAAGAGGATAAAGATTTTGACAGTTCAATCGGAGAAGCAACCTATTGCTATGTATCTCCCACCTTTTGCTGGAAAAGTGATTTTGATTATAAAACAGATAACTTTGAATCATATTCCAAACGAAAAAGGATGAGTATACAGTTACTTAAAAATCTCTTTATGAGCGAAAAAAAACAAAAAAAAGATATAACAATCAAAATGAATTATTCTATCAAATAAATAGATTAACAACTATTATTTCCATTCTCAATTTTTTATTTTTATCTTTGTGAATATATTAATTTATCAATTATGGCTATGAATGTAGGAGATAAAGCCCCCAATATATTGGGAATAAATGAAAAAGGAGAAGAAATACTTCTAAAGAGTTACGAGGGAAAGAAAGTGGTATTGTATTTTTATCCCAAAGATAATACATCGGGATGCACCGCTGAAGCTTGTAGCCTTCGGGACAATTATGCAGAACTCCGCAAAGCAGGATATGAAGTGATAGGTGTCAGTGTGGACGATGAAAAGTCTCACCAAAAGTTTATTGCAAAGAATGAACTTCCTTTTACTCTGATTGCCGATACAGATAAAAAACTGGTAGAACAGTTTGGTGTATGGGCGGAAAAAAAGATGTACGGAAGGTCCTATATGGGGACGCTTCGAACAACTTTTATAATTAATGAAGAAGGCATCATTGAACGAATTATCACTCCCAAAGAGATCAATACAAAAAATCATGCTCAGCAGATTTTATAATTAAAAACAGTAACAAACAACTAATTTATGGCAAAAAAAGAAAGCGATGAATTAAATTTTCAAACAAATATGGCATCAAGCGAAAAATTAAAAGCCTTACAGGCTGCCATGGATAAGATAGAAAAGAGCTACGGCAAAGGATCTATTATGAAACTCGGCGATGATAATATACAGCAAATAGAAGTAATCCCCACCGGGTCTATCGGTCTAAATGCAGCTTTGGGAGTAGGTGGTTATCCCCGTGGAAGAATAATAGAAATCTATGGTCCTGAATCTTCCGGTAAAACAACCCTTGCCCTCCATGCCATTGCACAGGCTCAAAAAGCAGGAGGCATTGCTGCCTTCATCGATGCCGAACATGCTTTCGACCGCTTTTATGCTGCTAAGTTAGGTGTGGATGTGGAGAATCTTTGGATTTCTCAACCGGACAATGGTGAACAGGCCTTGGAAATTACGGAACAATTAATCCGTTCTTCAGCAATTGATATTGTGGTAATTGACTCTGTCGCTGCTCTAACTCCAAAAGCCGAAATAGAAGGCGACATGGGAGATAATAAAGTTGGGCTTCAGGCTCGCCTTATGTCTCAGGCTTTGCGCAAGTTAACGGGAACTATCAGTAAGACAAAGACTACTTGTATGTTCATTAACCAGTTACGTGAAAAAATAGGGGTGATGTTTGGCAGTCCGGAAACAACAACCGGCGGTAATGCGCTGAAATTTTATGCTTCTGTACGTTTGGATATCCGCCGTGCCAGTCAACTCAAAGATGGTGAGGAAATAATAGGTAACCAGACTCGTGTAAAAGTAGTAAAAAATAAAGTTGCTCCTCCTTTCCGCAAAACAGAATTCGACATCATGTTTGGAGAAGGAATATCACGCGCCGGAGAAATTGTTGATCTGGGTTCTGATTTGGGAATCATTAAAAAAAGTGGTTCATGGTACAGTTATAATGAAACCAAACTGGGACAAGGAAGAGATGCTGCAAAACAATGCATGAATGACAACCCTGAACTAGCTGATGAACTTGAAAAACTAATATTTGCTAAACTAAAAGAACAGAAACTCTGATACTTTCTGTTTTCAAAAGAAATAAGTGAAAAGGAAAAGAGTCTACTATACTCTTTGCTTTTCACTTATTTTTTTATTTTATTTGTAACAACATTCTCTGTTATTACGTCTCTAATATGAAACAGACATTGATAGCGCGTCAATAAAAAGAAGTAATCATCAACAAAAAAACAAAAGTATGATCAAAAAATGTATCTTTTGCCTCACTTTATTTTTCATGGCACAGTTAAGCTATGGGCAAAACATCAACGAGCTATTTGTAGAGTTCTCTACAGCAGAGAAAGCAGAGAGTGTAAAATTAAATAAGTTTGCTATGGCTTTTATCAAGCCATTTACCAACAACGAACTAAAAGGAGTAAGCTCTATGCAAGTATTGGACTTAAGCCAATGCAAGCAATCTATCAAAGAAGAATTTGCAGAAAAAAGTAAAAAGATTAAAGATCAAGGATACGAAACGTTATTACAATCAAAGGAAGATAATGAAGATGTAAGAATTTTGGTAAAGATAAAAGATGATATTATCCGGGAATTAATCATTCTGACCAGTGGTGATGATTGTGCTCTGGTGAAGATCTCAGGTAAATTTTCCAAATCGGATATTGAAAGACTGGAAAAAAGAAATTGAATTATGGATGCTGAAAGCTTCAAGAGAGAATTTCTTCCTTGTCACCAGAAGTTATACCGGACAGCTTATCGCTTATTGGAAAACGTTGATGATGCAGAAGACATCGTTCAGGAAGCATATCTGAAACTATGGAACAAACGTGAAGAATTAGTAATCGTTAGAAATCCGGAGTCCTTTTGTGTAGTAATTGTCAAGAACTTATGTTTTGATGCAATGCGTACAGCAAAAAGTTACATTGGTGGAGAGAAATTAGAGAGTCTGGGATTATTAAACGAAGTTCCATTAACCACTGAAATTGAAATAAAAGATGATCTCAATTGTGTAAAAGCATTAATCGACCAGTTACCTGAGCAGCAAAGAAAGGTCATGATATTAAGACATCTGAATGAATGTTCAATAGAAGAAATTGAACTGGCAACCGGGCTTAATGCCATCAACATAAGAGTGCTACTATCCAGAGCAAGAAAAAAGATACGAGAACAATTTTATAAAATGAATAAGAATGAAAACGACTGAAATAGAAAAACTAATTGCAGCATTCTATGAAGGACAGAGCTCGGTTAAAGAAGAACTGGAATTGCTGAATTACTTTGAAACGCAAAAAGTACCACCGCACCTACTTGTCGAGAAAGAGCTATTTCTAAGTCTGTATCACAAAAAAGAGATTGATCTTCCGAATCAACTGGAAAACAAATTAAGCTTATTGATAGACTCTTTCTCTACTGAGGAAAAAGGATCTAACGTCTTCCATAAAAAGAAAAAAACAGATTGGCGTTGGTTCTATGGAGTTGCAGCCTCTTTGTTTATTCTAATTTCTATCGGTCTTTACACCGATTCTCAACATAAAGATACCAGACCGATAGATACTTATCAAAGTCCTGAAATGGCATATAAAGAAGTACAAAAAGTATTAGTGCTTGTATCTTGTAATCTTAATAAAGGTGTCAATCAATATCAAGATGCCCAACAAGGTGTAGACAGGGTAAATAAAATTATTGATAAACAAATAGATTAATAAAAAAATCAAATGGTAAAAATAAAAACTATCTTCGTGATATTGTTAGTCTGGTGCTCATGTATTACTTTCGCACAAAACAAAATCTTTGATAAATATGCTGACACCAAAGGAGTAACATCTGTATACATTTCCAAAACTATGCTTCAAATGATGCCAAACATGAAAACTCAAGGTATTGATATAGGACACATCGCAGGGCAATTAGAGTCGGTGAATATACTAACTACCGAGACTCCTTCCATCAGTAAATCGATGAGATATGATATGGCCAACTTTGATAGAAACAAAGAATATGAACAATTGATGCGGGTAAAGGATATCACTACTCAGTCCGTCTTTTATATAAAGAAGAGACAAAATAAAGTGCACGAGCTGATCATGTTTGTAGATGAACCCGGAGAATTTGTTATTATCCAAATTACAGGAAATCTCACTTTACAAGATATTCAGAATATTACTAAAGGAGTGAAATAATTTCTTCAAAAAACGTTCTAATCACAAGATTGGTTTGAACGTTTTTCTAAATCGTTCCTAGTTGTTTTTAACTGATTGTCCACAATATTTCACTATCCTACCTCACCGTTATCTAAGCAGAAAAAATTATTCCATATGAATCATCTATATAAATTCGATTCTATTCTGCTTAAGTTGTCTATATTTATCATTTAGCAACGATTCAATAATGTAAATAATACAAAATCTATTCATTTTATTTGGAAAGCCATAAGAAGGAACACAATACTAGAATACAAGTATACTACAACACTAAATATTGTTAATTAAAAATAACTTATTCCTTATAATCTAATAAAAGTATCTATTTTTATATCCGTTCTTATTAATTAAAAAGTGAAAGAAACAGAAGAAAAAATATTATTTGAAGCTTTTAAACTATTTCTGATCAAGAACTTCGAAAAAGTTACTGTAAGTGATTTGGAGAAGGCTTTGGGATTAAGTCGAGGTGCCATATTTTACTATATGAAAACCAAAGAAGAACTTTTTAGAAGAGTTGTTGATAAGTATATTTTATCTCCACATAACGTCGATAATAAATTTGCTCCTTTCGAAAATGCCCATCTAATTGATTTTATCCATTTTTATATTGATAGCATCTCTAAGACAATGAAAATAATAGAATCTTGTGGCGTTGAAAATTTGCACAGGTCATATTTCAGCCTTATATTTCAGGCAATCCAATATTATCCCGGATTTGACAAGCTCATTTCTAATGTTTTTCAAAAGGAACTTGAACTCTGGAAAAAGGTGGTAAATGACGCTCATACTTCCGGAGAAATAAAAAAAGAGTTTGATGTAGAAATTGTCGCTATGCATTTCAGATATATCTATTCAGGCCTTTCGTTTGAAATGTCTCTAAGAAAAGGTCTTGATACCAAACTTTTATTGGACTTATATATAGATTATTATAACAAAATCAAAACATAATTTTAGATATGGCAAATCAAGTTTTTGTTAATAGTGTAAGCGCTTACCTGCCCAATGATCCGGTGAGTAATGATGATATGGAAAAATATTTGGGGCTGATCGCTGGCAAGCCCTCTAGAGTAAAGAGTATTGTACTTCGCCAAAATGGAATAAAAAGGCGCTTCTACGCACTTGATCAACAACAAAAAATTACTCACACCAGTGCTGAATTGGCTTTTTATGCCATCAAGCAACTATTTGATTCAAACTTTACCGGAGCAAATATTGATCTATTGGCATGTGCAACTTCTATTCCTGATCAGATGCTCCCATCCCACGCTTCAATGGTTCATGGTTTACTAAAAAATAAACCAACAGAATTATTCTCTAGTGCAGGAGTTTGCTTAACCTGCCTTCAAGCTTTAAAAATAGGCTATCTCTCGATAAAAGCTGAGAACTCTAAGAATGCAGTTTGTTGTGCCTCTGAACTGGTTTCAGCAACTTTACTCTCCAAAAATTATGAAGAAGAATATGAGAAAACAAGAAATGTAGGAGTAGATCCTTACATGGCTTTCGAAAAAGACTTCTTGAGATTTATGTTATCTGACGGAGCGGGTGCTGTATTATTAGAAGACCATCCCAGAGGAGATCAATCTCTCAGATTAGAATGGATCGATATGATTTCTTATGCTAATGAACTTCCCACCTGCATGTTTCTTGGAGCTGAATTACGGAGTGATGGAGAACTCAAAGGCTGGAAAGAGTTCAAGAGTCAGGAATTAATTGACCGGTCTGTCTTTGCCGTAAAGCAAGATATCCGTTTACTCAAAGTACATATCATTAAATATTGGGTAGACCATATCCAAACCTGTCTGAATAAACATCAGATTGATTCATCAGAGATTGATTACGTAATTCCTCATGTTTCGTCGATGTTCTTCTACCATAAATTGCTGGAAGAAATAATGGCTCGCAATATTGATCTGGGAGAAGAAAAATGGTTTACTAATTTAACACAAGTTGGCAATATCGGTTCTGCTGCTGTATTCGTTGCTCTAGAAGAACTACTACATTCCGGTAAATTAAAGAAAGGACAAAAAATATTGCTTCTAGTTCCCGAAAGTGGAAGATTTTCTTATGGAACAGCATTGCTTACAGTTCTTTAAAATTAATTGCAACTCAGCTATTATCTTATTTTTTTAAAGGAAGTACATTTCCCTTTTATTCTAGGAAACATGAATGGAAAGTAGAAAACATCTGAGAAGATGTTAATGTTCGTTTTTTCATATTGTTAAACTTGTTAAAAAACAAATACCGTACGGTTGGTATAATTATATTTGCACTTGAAAAAGAAAATACCTATTTACAAAAACAAATAGACTAATTAAATGAATAGGTAATTCACTATATCAAATTTAAGGTTAGAAGAAGTGGTTGTCGTGAGACAACCTTTTTCTTGTTAGAGAGGTAAGAACCATATTGCTAATTTTAATCAGAAAATAAAAGCCATCTGTCCATATAGAATATAGAGCAAGGAAAAAACGCTAATAACAATCCACAAAAATACTCCTTGAATCATCGGTCGCATCCCTACACGTATTAAGACATCTTTAGAAAGTGAAGCTCCAATAAAAAAAAGAGTAAGTGTTAAACCTTTACGTGCCAACCAAACAATACTATCTGTGAAGAAAGTTGGCAAGGATAAAAAAGTATTAGCAACCATGGCCAATATAAAGAAAAATATAAACCAAGGGATGTAAATTTTCTCGGATTTACTTTTAAAAATAAACGAAGTTACAAATGCCACGGGAATAATCCATAAAGCCCTTGTTAGTTTCACTGTAGTTGCCACTTTCAAAGCTTCTTCTCCATAAGCAGCTCCGGCACCAACAACAGAACTTGTATCATGAATAGCAATAGCTGCCCATAAACCGAACTGATGTTGTGTGAGTCCGAAATGATGTCCTAAAATGGGGAACAAGAAAAGAGCTACGGCATTCAAAATAAAGACAGTACCTAAGGAAACAGACATCTGCCCATCATCCGCCTTTATGATAGGGCCAATGGCAGCAATTGCACTTCCCCCACAGATAGCTGTTCCTGAACTAATAAGATAGCCGGTTTTTTTCTCAACCTTCATGCACCAGGCAATAAAGGAACCAAGCAACAGCGTGCCTACTACTGAAACAATAGTAAACATCATCCCATCTTTTCCCGAAGCAAAGGCTTGATGAAGATTCATACCAAAACCTAAACCAACCACGGAAAATTGTAGTAGCATCTTTGATGATTTTTTATTAAATTTAGGATAAGCCTGACCACAGGTCAAAGCAAAAACCAATCCTGCCAGCAAGGCTATAGAAGGATTAATAAATGGGAAAAGACAAAAAATAAGTAACGCTCCATAAATTATTTTTCTATTACTCTCTAAAAATTTCACAAGTGTGTTCATCTATTGTTTATACATTAATAATTGGACCGCAAAGGTAAAACATATTTCCTCACCAAGCCAATCGTATTTATTAATGCCTTATAACTTTTTATTATAATGATCCGCAAATTGCATAAACACTTGTGAAAGCCCGCTCTCTTCTCCTTGTAGACTTACAAAAGAAAATTCGCGCTGCATGCAGAGTCCTTTTATATCCACTACCTTAAAAAGGCCCGCAGTTAGTTCACGAGAAATGGAACGTATAGACACAATTCCCATACAATCAGTATATTCTAAGAAAAGTTTAATGCTTTCTGTACTTCCTAAATACATTCGAACATTTAAATCCGATAATTTTATATTATGACTTTGCAAAGAAGTAACTAAAACATCCAGCGTACCCGATCCTCTTTCGCGCAATACCAGAGGAACCTTGCAAAGCTCATCTATCGTGATCTCATTAAGCTTCACCCGTTTGCTGCGAGTATGCACCACCGCCACCAGTTCATCTTGTAGAAAAGTAGAGTACTTCAAATTAGGCAGCCGAATAATTCCCTCTACCAAACCCAAATCAATACGATGTTCCTGCAAAGCACTCTCCACTTCGCGGGAATTACCATTGAGCAAAGACAAAGATACTTGTGGAAATTTCTCAATAAACCGGGCTAGAAAAGGTGGAAGAACATATTGCGAAATAGTAGTGCTGGCCCCCAAACGGAGTTCCCCCGAACATTCATTATTGAGCAAACGCATTTCATAGTCTAGCCGTTTGTAATCCTCCAATATTCGCTCACTATGTTCCAGAAGAAGTTCTCCTGATAAAGTCAAAGCAATTTTATTCCCTAACCTTTCAAAAAGGCGGGTTTTATACAAACCTTCCAGTTCCTGTATATGCTTGGTTATGGCGGGTTGAGTAACAAAAAGTTCCTGCGAAGCTTTTGTAAAACTAAGGTTCCGCGCCACACTAAGAAACACCTTTAGTCTGAAATCAGACATAGTAATAATTTGACTATCAAAATTATTAAATTAATCCAGTTCATCTCCACGAATACCTAAAGCTTGCATCACAGGATAAGCTAACATTTCCCAACGATACATGACCTTCTGTTCTGGCTCATTCATACGAAACTGTATTACTTTCTTGTCCCCTATCGTCTTTAGAATATTATTTACTTCGTTACCATATTCTTCATTAAAAGAAAGTACTATAAGTTTTGTCACCTCTTTGGATTCCTTAATTACTTTAAGTGACTCTAAAAAAAGATCCTGACGGGAAGCCATCTTCTCCGGCTGAAAAGTATAGAAAGAAAATTCACCAAGATCGTTAGTAAACGCAACGTTATTGAGCTCTTTAACCAGATTGGAAGGATGAGTATGGAATAAGCAAGTGGAATCATCGTCATAAATAAGAAATACTTGTGTTTCACCCTTTCCTTTAGGTATATGAGCATCAAGGGCAATATAGGTAATCAGATGAGAAAGATCAACTTCTTGCAAATCTCTTTTTAGCATTAATTCAAAATTATTCTTAACACTACTAGTCATAAAGTTTAGAAACGCCGCATCAATGAGTATCACCGTCTCCGTCATTTTAAGTTGTTCTTTCATGAGGTTTCTTTGTTTGATGGGATAAAGATACAAATTATTATCAATGGGATATCTCATTACTACTGTTATTTTATATGATCGCTCTATACAGATTAGGTAAAATCGAT
>JAATGU010000155.1 GCA_015654535.1 Bacteroidales bacterium | reverse complement strand
CATAATAATACTACTGACGACGATGATGATGATATTAGTTCATTAATTGACCGTCTTAATTCGGATATATTAACAAATGGTTCTTATTCAGATTTAAATATTTTTAATAATACTTCTACTACAAAAAACGTACTACGCCCGCAGACATTCAAACCGGTGAATGGCAAATCTTTGCAAACAATAGCAGTAAGTCTCCATTACATTTCTATAATTTGCATGGCAATTTATTTCCAGATTTCGGGATTTAATAAAAAGCTCAAATCTTCACGTTCGTGTACCAGATACGTCTGAATCCCCAATTCTTGGGCTTGCTCCGTATTTTTCAATCCATCGTCCATAAACAGACATTCATTTGCTTGAACGTTTTCAGTAGCCAGTATGTTCTCAAAAATTTCTTTATCGGGTTTAGCCATTTTCATCTCGTAGGACAGATAGCATCTGTCGAAATAGTCGGAAACTTTTCTTCCGCTTTTGGCGAATAACGCCTTCTCGCAATTTGGAAAATGAATGATATTTGTATTGCTGAGTAAAATTAAACGGAATTTTTTTCGGAGTTTGGTAAGCATATCCAGCTTTTCTGTTGGAATTTCCAGTAAAAAAGAGCACCAGGCTTCGTCAATTTGGTCATCTGTCAGAAAGTCCGGTGTCAGTTTACGTATCTCGTTTCTGAAATCGGCAGCACTGATTTGTCCCTTCTCAAATTGCATAAAGAATCCTTTTTGTGCAAAATTATTCAGATATTGTTCGAAATTTTTAAGACCTAATTGTTTGAAACTCAAAATACATTTGTTAATGTCCAAGTTGATAAGCACTCCTCCGAAGTCAAAGATCAGGGTAGTTATGTTTTTAAAATGTTCCATGCACGTATAAAAAAATGGGAGATAGTTTTTGCAATATGGCAAAATTTATTACTTTTGCATTCGCTTTGCAAAGATACATAATATTTCGCAAAAGTGGGGCCTATAGCTCAGTTGGTTAGTAGCACCTGACTCATAATCAGGGGGTCACTGGTTCAAGCCCAGTTGGGCCCACAAAAGAAAATCAAGCAGTTACAATGTGTAGCTGCTTGATTTTTTTACTTTCTACTGAAATGGTATAAAAACTAAATATAATATTCAGTCAAATCTACCAACCCATTTTTTAATGCAAACTTAATAAGCTCCTGCACATTGTTGAGCTCCAGTTTCCGAAAGATGTTCTTTCTATGAGTATTAACTGTATGGTAACTCAGACAACGTAATTCGGCAATTTCTTTTGAAGTTCTGCCTTGTGTAAATAGCTGAATAAGTTCCAGCTCCGTATGAGTAAGCAGACTACGTTTTCCGACAGATTCTTTTTTCCGGTTATGCCCATCCATAATAATCTGAAGAGCTTCGCTACAAAAATATTTTTTACCGGATAGTGTATCTAAAATAGCCATAGTAATCACATCATACTCGTTTGATTTGAGTATAAAGTTAGCCCGTTCAAATGAAGCTGTTAATGGCATAAGGAAGGTTTCGTCGGGAATATCAGCCATAAACAACCAATTAGATCGTGGAAAACAAGTAGAAAGTACAACTACTTCATCAAGATTCTCGATGGCTAGACTATCAAAATCAATGATGACTGTAGCATCTTCGTTATACAACAGAGCTTTATGCAATTCCAACTTGGTTGAAACTGTCACGATGGTAGGTAACTGAACCTGATCCTGAATGATACAGATGAGCCCCAATCGACACAAATCGCAATTTTCAGCAATTATAAAAGTAACTTCGTCCATAAATTCCTACTATATATTATTGTGTAATTATTTGTTCGTGTAAGTATTTTATACTTATAAAAAGACCTTGCTTTTATTTCGAAAGTAGACGACACAGATTCTTTAGCATTATTTCTGATTTCCGTTAAGTGTATCGGAAAATGAAGTAGGTGTAATTATCCTTGAAAGTTGTTTAATAATCGGATAATATTAGAAATTGGAATCTTCGCTTCCTGAAGATTAATGGTTGGATTAGATTATATTTAGATTTTTCAATACTGTTTTCATATCCATTAATTCATTTACAAAGTTTACACTATTTTTAGGTATATGAAATACCCCAATTATAGTATTTCCATACCATAAGTGAGGTATAATACGTGGCATTTTTATTCAAATTCTATTATATCTGATAATCATGATCTTCATTCTGCTTCTGATAATCGAAACTTAATAACTGAAGCATGGAGTATAGTGTACCTGAAACCTGAGTTGACACCTTAATTTTAGTTCTATAAAAATCAATCAGCCTAAACAATAACCAAGGCTGAGTTAAGAGTTTGCTTTTAGCCAGGCCTTTATCATAATACCATGTAAAATCAAACAGAGTATGCAGATTAGTGTCAGCCTGAACAGCCAGATTATGCGTGATACCACGTAGTGAAAGTACGGGAATTCTACGGTGGGAAGCAACCTGAGCTACACCCAGCGTTTCCATATCTAATACCGGATGATTAAACTTTATTTTGCTATGATCCAGTATAGCTTGTTCTCCATTCACGGTAATTATTGTACCTCCAAATATTCGTTTCTTGTTTTCAATTAGCTGATTCAACAAAAACTTACGAATATCGGACGGAATTATTGATAAAGAAATATATTGCTCAAACACTCCATTTTCAATCATGGTAGTCGAATTGCCACATATTATATCGCCAATGCGAACATCTTCTTCAATGGCTCCCGCAATGCCAAATGAGACGATCAATAATGGTGATACTTTGTCAATAAGTAAGGACGTGGCAAGCCTTGCACTTATCAATGTTTTATCACATATTATCAGAAAAAACTCGTAAGTATTTAATTTGAAGTAATAAACATCAAACTGTCTTAGTTTCAGTTTTTTCTTAACTGAGATATTTTTTAAAAATGTACATGCTTCGATTTTTCCGGAAGCTATCAGTCCTATTATTTTCATTATCTGTTATTTAACAACTATTACTAAAGCACCCCAATCATTGGACGCTAACCAAGATTGGGGTGCTATCAAATTTTACGTAAAATAATTATGTCCCTTAAAGGTCAGCTAGAACTCGCATTCAAATTTTCATTCATTCATGTCCATTTTAGACAAGACCATTCGGCTTATTACAACGTTTTTTCCTGAACAGCAGCATTGTGAGGTGTATCAAAAGCTTTAACTGTTATTCTATCGCCTTCAAGTGATTCATTTGTTTGTGTCGCTGTGTATAACCAGTCAACTCCGTTGGATTGTAAAACGGCATTGCCTTCTTCAAGCAAACTCCCGTCGGCCTTGGCAATGTGAACCAATACGCTTTTTACAGTAAAATCGTCAGTGACACGAATACGAATAGTGCTACCAACCTGACCTGTATATGCACTCACATCAATTTCATGAATGTCAGGTGCATTGAAGTAATCGGCTACAGCCACATTAAAAGCCGACCTACCACCCGATTTTTTTTGCTCATACTGCGCTTTTGTGTTAGGATCAGCTATGGCTGTTTTACCATAAAGAATAGCTTCCTGAAACTTTGTGTGTACAGCTTTTTGGGCGTCGGTTGGTTCACCTTCAAAGGTTGCCGGTTGACGCGAAACAAACACTTTGCCATCTGCTTTGCGACGGCGAAACACTAAATTACCGACCTGACCACTTAGTCCTTCGGTTGCCAAATTGTTTTTTGATTCTCCCATTTTGGTTCTTCTTAAAAATATTTATAATATGTATTTACAAACACCTTAATGGTGCCCTTTTTTTCTAAAAAATAGCCTATTTATCTATACTGATAGTATACTCATCCTATACTCATCCTATACTCATCCTATACTTCCAAAAGTTCCGATGCTTAATATAGGTTTCTATTCAAAAACAAACTAAGCTGCAATCGGACTTTCGGATAGTTTGAAGCCTTTTATCAATGCATTGACAATCTGTTCAAGCACAAATTCGATAATTGCTGCTTCGATAGCTTCGGACAGAATAGGGATATCAATTAGTTTATTGATCAAAGGCGTTAACCTACGGATTAGCTCTTTGGCTTCGTCGGACGAAATACCATCGGAAGCATTGCGAACCAATTCGTAATACTCATTGGGTAATAGTTTATACAACTCCCGATCAATCTTTCGAACGTTTTTAAACAGAATAGTTAACACCGTTTGATCCGATAAAAAAGGAATCTTAAACGGAATTTTAGCTTTTACATTTTCGGCAATTGTAAGTACCTCTTCATCTTTCAAAAACTCGTTGTCTATTCCCAAATCTTCTTTTATTTTGGCAATTTGGGCTGAATTTAATGCACTCATAAATAGAATATTTAAAAATTGTTCCTACTCGTATGGCTTTTCGGATTCCGCCTATAAATATATTTTGATTTGAATTGCCCTAAAATAAAACAACCGGTACAGGAGTATATCCCCGACCGGTTGTTATTGAAATTTGCATGTGACCCTTATTAGTTCGTATACAAGCACAAGTATCTCCACCGATCATTGAAATGGCAATGACAGCAACACATACACATATACATAACTAATGAGCTCATAAAACAACTAATTGATTTTTCAATTTCTTTGATGTTGCAAATATAATAGATGCTGTTTTAATTTTAAATACCTTGTAAAGGGTATTTTTAGTACTTAATATTAGGTATTTTATTATATACTATACGATAAAGTCTTATTTGACTTGTTGATTATAGTTTAAACAACCAACTATCACTTAAAAACATCTTCCAATCTCTTCTCTAATTCTTCTCCTCTCAGATTTCGCGCTACAATGTTTCCCTGAGGATCAATTAACACATTAGAGGGTATATTCCGCACAGCATACAATCTTGCGGGTTCACTATTCCAAAACTTCAAATCAGATACATGCGTCCAGGTTAAATTATCTTTAGAAATGGCCTCTATCCAGTTTTCTCTTTTTTGATCGAGTGATACGGCAAAGATATTGAATCCTTTAGATTTAAACTCATTATATATTCTCACCAGATTGGGATTCTCGCGTCGGCAAGGACCACACCATGAAGCCCAAAAATCGAGCAATAAATAATTGCCATAGAACTGAGAAAGTTTCAATAATTTACCATCAGGGGCTAATGCCGAGAAATCAATAGCTTTTTGTCCAACATCCACTTGCTTTTTTATTGCAAGAATTTCTTTTAATTCTTTAATATAACTCAGATCAGCCAATGAAGGATCGAAAAGTGCAAGATTCTTTTCAAGCTGATTCACCGATAAATCATTAGCATAATTTCGATATAAAATATAAGCCGCCACGGGTGATTTGGGTTGAGCTGTTATAAGCGAATCAATTTTATATCCTCTGCGAGCGGCTTTGAAGCTTTCAAAAATATCATTTGAAGCAGAACCAGATACTTTGGCAGAATGATGATTAGCTGTATCAATAAGCACCTTTATCGGGGTATTTTCGATAAAAATATAGTACGGGCTGAATGTTTCATTTCTGTCTGTACTTAACCAAAATAAATCGGAACCATTTACACTTCCGTTGAATTTAAAATGACCGTTTACTATTTGAGTAGAATCAATGTTGAAAAAAATCTTATTATGGAAGCCTTTCAGATAAATAGTTCCCGAAGGGAGATTGATTTCCCCATTGATCAAAAAATGCGGAGAAGTTTGTTTAATTCTTGCTTTCTGTTGTGCCAACAGAATGGACGTAGTTGCTACCAATAGCAGCATTACCATCCGGTATTTTTTATTGAGTTTCATTTCTTTTCTATTTTAAATTGTTGTTTATAAATTAGCCGGTATATTAAAAGCATCATGGTAAGACTGAGAGACAAACTTATCTACCCAATTATAAAAACCAATGATTTCTTTTTCATTAATTGTAGGTTGAGTGCGCCACTTAATCAAGTTTGTGTTTGCCTGATTCAGAATTTGCTTTTCGATTGGCAATATATTCTGTAAAATGCCTTTCTTATCTTTTGAAATCAGAGCAGCCAAATTGATATAATCGCTTCCTTCGCCTCTTTCAATCGGAAATAATTGTTTTTTTAATGTCAACGACCATTCGTTGAGTTTGGCAGATCCGCCGGTCTTATCAGCTATAAGAATTTTGGGCAAATCGAGTGTAGAAGTAATCCAAACAGGGATGGCAACTGTAGTCAAAGGTGACCCCAGAATTGTCCATAACACGGTTTGAGCAGGAGATTCATTCGCTTTTACTCCTTGAACGATGATGGAGGATGCTGTAAGATACCTCGGGATATAATCTCTGAAAGCTACAAAAACAGGTTTTGCGGCATTGTCGGGAGCTAATGACAAAAGGTCTGTTTTAGTTATTCCATGTTTTAAATAACGTGTTACATCAATAAGAAAATCAACCGAGATTGAGTTATTCAATGAAGCCTGAGAAAACAATTCCTGAGCGGACTCATATCGTGCCAATCCTTTATCTTGGAATCTGTCGCCCGAATAAGAGAAATTGGTACGGATGATATAACCAAATGGAGCAATATCAGGATTGTTGACATCGTATTTCTTATATTTGTAATTTCCTGTTTCGTAATAAGCAGCACCTCCACTAGCATCAATTACTCCAAAGTTTGAGCTCACACCCAATGGTTTAGGTAAATAATCAAGCAAATGTTCAAAATCAGCCAACGTAGCACATTTTTGTAAAGCCAACTTCATAATTTTTCCATCGCATCCACCTTCTTCATTTACCGGCCCTTTTTTATTTAGATTGTATGACGCAGAATTCATAATGGCAAAACCAGATTTGTTATGACCTCCCCAAACTGCTTTTCCTAATGTGTCTTTACTACTAACTAATGCAATATATGGATATTTTCCATCGTTGAAAGCTACTAATTTATTTTCCAGTCCATTGGTATCTCGCTGTTTAAATAATAATGGACGCCCATCCTGGGTGAATTTGCCGGATATTATAGCAGTAGTACAAGCCACTACATTGTCTATATAGCTAATTGATAATAAAATAATGATTATCAATAATCCTTTTTTTGAATTTTTCTTCATTGTTTGAAACTTTAAATTGGAATATATAAAAATTTAATAACTAGGATTCTGAACAACTACTCCATTAAGAGAATTTGTTACTTCTGTGGCAGGTATAGGCCAAATGAAACGATAATCATCATAAGTCAAAGCTGCTTGTGTTTTAGGAATTGCGCTGTATATCGTTGTTCCACTATACAATGTTTTGAAATTTGAAGTAGTTATGCTTGCAGGAAGAACCTTTGCGGGTATTCCTCCTTTTGTAGCTGTGGCATCACCTGCTATAATCGAATTATTAAATAACGGATCTAAAGACAAACGATGTATATCTCCCCAGCGTTTACCCTCTGCCAGAAACTCAATTCTACGTTCAGCCAAAACCGCAATAATAAAGTCGGTAGAAGTGGTGAAACTTGACAAAGTATATTGCTTTGACGTAGTTGTCACAGCACGATTTCTTACAGCATTCAGATAAGATAAGGCTGTTGCATCAACCGTTCCTTTTGATCTGACATAAGCCTCAGCAAGTGTAAGCAATACTTCGGCATATCTGATTTGTGGAGCATCGTCTCCCCAACTAGAATCACGGTATTTAGTGGTAAAATACATTGGTTTTTTCCCTGATGGAGCAGTAGATGGAGTATTGTTTGTAAAATTAGCAACGACTAGGTTTCTTCGTAAATCAGTAGCATCCCATTGAGGAAGATTCCATACTATAGGGCTAATTCCGATCAATCCGCGTGCACCAACAGAAGTACCATTACTACCATACATGCTCTGCAAGGCTCCACTTACACCACCATTATCAGTACTTGTATTTTCAATTGAGAAGATGCTTTCGGAAGATACATTATTGGCAAATGGACCATCAGGTGTTGAAGTAAGTGTCCAACCTCCGATAGGACTTGTAAATGCGGTTCCACTTCCACTCACAATTTTATTTCCTTCTGTTATAACGTCGCCCCATCTACCCTCATGAAGCAAAACCCGCATTTTTAAAGCAATGGCAGCAGCTTGAGTTGCACGGTAAGTTTTATTAGAAGTACGTGTTGCTGGTAAATAAGTTTCTGCAAAAGTCAGATCACTCTCAACAAATTTGTAGCAATCGGCTACAGAACTACGTCCTACAGAATTTGCCTTGGCAATAGTAGCATCATCTTTTATTGCAAAATCTCGAATAATCACACCTAGTTGAGTCCCTTGCCCATCCGCATAAGGTTTAGCAAACTCTATCAAGAGTTGGTGCATAGCCAACGCCCTTAGAAATCGGAGCTCTCCCTGATAGGCATCGGCAGTGGATTGTGATATTACGTTTTTAGAAACTGCCGACGCTAATCCTTCAATAACAACATTTGCCTTATTAATCAGTGCGTATGAGTTATTCCAGATATTATAGCAGTTTGGCGATGTTGATGTATAGGTATTATTGTATGTAATCTGATAAAATGACTCCATGTTTATCATGTCTTCTCCACGAAGATCATCCTGTTCTATATTTGCAGCTCCAAAAGTATATCCCCGAGGAGCAAGGCCTTCAGGGTAAAATCCGGTTTGAGCAGCATCATAAACCCCTGCAATAGCAAGTTCAATTCTATCAGCAGTATCGTAAATTGTAGCATCAGTTAACGAATTGTACGGAGTGATATTAAGTGCACTATTGCAGGAATATAAACCTACAAGGGCAAAAAATGCAAAAATGTGATTATATATTTTTTTCATCTTATATTCTTTTTTTGTGTTAGAATCCAATATTAAGTCCCAGAGATAATACTCTGGTAGTTGGTACTGATGAACTTGAAGTTCCAGTTTCACTAATTAAATCAGGATCAAGACCTTTAAACTTAGTCCAGGTCAAAAGGTTTTGCCCCTGAGCATAGATTCTCAAAGTTGAAAAATATCCACCGGCAAAACTTTTAATTTGCTTTTTGTTGAAAGTATACGAGAATGTTACAGTTTGTAATCTAAGGAAATCTCCAGACTCAACCCATCTGCTACTTGGTGCCAAGTTAATAAATGATTCTCTACCATACCATAATTTAGGAATGTCTGTTTTTGTATTTGTAGGAGTCCATCTATTTAAAATATCCACGCCATTATTTTTAAATTTTTGATTTAATAATGACCGTTCTAAGCTGTTATCAATTACATTTCCTCCTGAAAAACGAAGAAAAGCTTCCAAAGAAAAACCTTTATAGGTAAAAGTATTGGTAACACCTCCATACCAGGTTGGAGTTGGACTTCCCAATTCCACTTTGTCTGCATCGGTCAATGTGGTTGCATCACCCAAAGTTCCATCTTGTTTTGACGTTGCATAATAATATTTCTGATCGGCGATATTTCCTTGTACCAACCGTCCATCTGCTTTATAATACATAGGATTACCTGTCGCCTCATTAACACCGGCATATCTATAACCTATCAACGTGTTTAATGCTTTACCCACAGCGATTTCAGAAGAAGAACTCACTATTGATTGTCCATTATAAAGCTGCGTAACCTTATTTTTGACTTTTGTAAAGTTTGCATTAATATTCCAATTGAAATCTTTAGATCGAATAGCATCGGCAGTAATACTGATTTCTATACCATTATTAACCATAGCGCCAATGTTCCTTGCTACCGAATTATTCGGGACACCAAATGAATTAGGATAAGTTACATTCATCACCAGATTATCAATATTATTTTTAAACCAATCCAGGTTCAAAATTATCCGGTCGTTTAATAAGCCTGCATCTAATTTTACATCATATTTTTTACTGGTTTCCCATGTAAGCGATGAGTTACCTACATTTGAAATACTTATTCCATTTTCAGAAGCATAAGGACTAGCTCCATAAGTGCTCAAATATGGAAATCCTGTCAGGGCATTACCAACTTTACCATAACTACCACTTAGTTTAAGAGTTGAGATAGTTTTCTTTAAATTACCCCAGAAACTTTCGTCTGATACTCTCCAACCTGCAGAAGCTCCCGGGAATGTACCAAATCTATTTACATCTGACAAAGAAGAAAGTCCATCTCGCCTCAGTGTTAAGCCTAAAAGATATTTACCAGAGAAATCATAATTCAAGCGCGAGAAATACGAAACAAAACTGCCTTCGGAATAACTGCCTCCCGAAAGACTAGTGGTATATGAACCGGTAATCAGATTTTTAGACTGAAAGAAATAATTAGAGAATCCGGAACCGCCTGCCATTGAAGTTTTATACGTATTTTTTTGAACTTCGTTACCGGCAACAAATTTCAGATTATGTTGTCCAAAAGTCTTACTATAAGTTAGGTAGTTTTGAAAATTATATACGGATCTATTCAAAGATGTATTTTTGACTAATCCATTATAGCTATAACCATCACCGTGCCTGGCATCTAATGAGTAAAAATCATTAGATTGCTCTATGTCAACTCCAATTTGAGAACGGATAGTCAAATCTTTCAATAGTGTCAATTCACCATAAGTAGTATTTAATATCCTGTACTTTTCAGCCGTATATTTGTCATTATTTAAAGAAAATAATATATTAGGGTATGCATCATCTATTGTTTGAAGGTTTGCCCCGGCACCTAATGATTTTCCATCTCCTGCCAAGTTATAACCCGTTGAATTAGTATTATCGTACGGACTCACATTAGGTAATGCTATTAAAGCATTAGTGATAACACTTGAGAGTCCAGAACTATTATTGACACCTACATCTTTGACCCGATTAATGCTTGTACTTGTTCCAATTTTGAGAATTGAATTTACTTGCTGATCAACATTTGCCCGGACTCCGATCCTATTTGTTTCGTTTAGCTTAACAGTACCCTGCTGATCAAGGTAATTTAGGGAGAACAGATAATTTGTTTTCTCAGTAGCTCCACTAATTCCGATATTGTGGCTCTGAGAAAAAGCGTTCTTATTATAAATCAGAGACTGCCAATCAGTATTTGTTCCATTTGCATCGAGAACTGCCGGATTAGTAGTAACCCCAGAATTAGTATATTTCTCGTTCGCTACTAAAACAAATTGCTCCGCATTTAAAAGCTTTACAGTATTTGCTGGGTTAGATATTGAAAAATTAGCATCATAAGTAACTTTTGTTTTTCCCTTGGAACCATGTTTGGTAGTGATTAAGATAACACCATTTGCTGCACGAGAACCATATATGGCAGATGCTGCTCCATCTTTTAATACATCTATTGATGCAATGTCATTTGGGTTGATATCGGCTAATGCATTTGTCGTTGTGTATCCACCTATATCTCCAGTAAAAATGGGAAGTCCATCAACTACAATCAAAGGATCTCGACTGTTATTAATAGAATTTACACCTCTAATTCTAATTCTTGGATTTGAATTTGTGCTACCATCGCTAACTGTAACCTGGACTCCTGCTGCCCTACCTGCCAACTGCTGGTCGAAACTCGTTGTAGATAAGTCGGCCAGCTTAGATGCATCTATTTTTGCAATGGATCCAGTAAACGAACTAGCTTTTTGAGTGCCATAACCAATTACCACTATTTCATTGAGTTTGTTCACATCCTCTAGAAGATTAATAGTGACCGGTTCATTTTCATATACATCTATCTCCTGATTTTTATATCCAATACTCGACACCAATAAAGTGGTAGGAAACGACTTAACTTTTAGGCTAAAGTCTCCTTTCACATCGGACACAGCTCCTCCGTTTTGTCCTTTAATTTTGATTGTGGCGCCAATCACAGATACTTTTGAATTTTCATCAAGCACTATACCCTTTAAGATTTGCTGTGCGTAGATGGACAAAGTAGTCAACGCCACAAATAAAAGCGTAACAACACTTTTGCGCGCACACTGGCTTCGTACGTTTTTGTAACTTCCGAAAGATAATTCTTTTTTTGTCATATAAGTCAGTTGAATTAGAACGAGCCTTGCAACGGTTTGTTTAATGATAGACACGTCGAAAGCCCAGTTATTTTTGTTTGCAAATCAATTATTTCTTTACTTTAATGTCAGGAATTTTTCCGATAGCAAATTTGTTTGCTCTGCCAGCAAATCTTTGCTCAGATTAAGAAAACCTTTGTCATGATTAAACTTCTGCCCTTCGGTTAATACCCATTTCAGAAACTCCGAAACTTCTTTCCGCGCATTTTCCTGCGCATAGATAAATACAATTTTTTCTACCGGAATAGTTTCCACTTTATTTGTTTCCAGTATGTTTAATACCTCGTCTAAATTGCCTGACAAAATAGGTTTCGCATCCTTTTTCAAATCTATAGGCAATAAACTTATTCCGGCTTTCAGCTTTCGGGAGTTTACATCGTACAAGTAGCCCAGATTATTATAAGCCAAGCCTATCGTATCTCTCTTAATAGCAGATAGCAAATAGATATCATCGCCGACCACTTTCTTACCTCTTATTTCTGAAGCTGCGTGACCAAAGTAACCAGCCAAAACAGTTGACGTACAAGCCTTATTTTCGCGTGAATAAATAGTAGCATTAAATTTGGATTTTTCAGCCGGTTCATTGTCATCGCTCAGCACTTCAAAGAAGAGCTTATCCAGTTCTTTTTTATTCAATCCCTTTTTGGTCGCAGCAGGCAGAATCGGATTATTGTTGTTTGTCACCGGTAACAAAGCATACCGTCCGGCATAAATAATGCTTTGGTCTGGCTGCAACTCGGTTGGGGTCGGTTGGTGGGCAATTATATTCAAATCCGGACTCTCAGCTGCATTAACCTTTAACGCTAGTTTTATGCTGACATTCGGATTTATCTTTGAGTATTCGGTAATCCATTTCTCAATAAGTGGGTAAGTGAATTTTGTTCCACTTATAAGTATAGTCTGATTAGCAGTATTCTCTGCACCGAATGCAGTTGTAGAGATGAACAATGCAAATAGCAATTGATATAAATAACTTGGTTTCATAATTCTATTTTATTTTAAAAATGAATATATTAATAGTCTTATCGAACCAACAAGAATACTGGTGCGAATAAGATTGTGTGATGTTAAATGAAGTTGGTGATTTGTTGATCTTGCTGTCAAGAATGAAAGTTTAAGACCTTAATGAAAAGTTTCAATGCTACATGGAGCAGCGCATTCGCATGGAAGAGGACAGCGAGTGAATTAATTCCAACGAAAATATAATTTCGGGTAAAAATAAAGCCTGATTAGAAATATGACGAATCTCTATTTTTCCGGTTGGAAAAACAGCCGAGATGTTCCTTAATGTATTGTGCACTTTTTTTTGCATACTATAGCCTTTTGTATTCAATGTTACTCTTTATGACATCTGGATATTGTATAGCGTTAAGGTCTATTTCGATAGTGCAAAATTAGGCTATTGCAGGTTGTACAACAATACCCTTTTTAGGGCATTTATATACCACGTTTTAGGTATGTTCACGTTAATTACAGTGTGAAACGTTACCTAATCTTAAATTTCGATACATGGTTTGATTTGCAATATCAGTAATCTATTATTTACTCATAGTTGTGAACATTGACTTCCGTTTTAAAAGTAAATAAAAGGAATCGGATTATATTCACATACTAATATGGTATTAATTACTTAACAACAAAAGAAACTTATATCTGATAATCGTGAAATACATCTTCAATCTGCCCAATTACCGTTGCCTTGCCACCACAGTATCTTTTTATAAGAGACACTAATTCTGATACTGCATCTTCGAGGTATGGGAAAGGAGTAATTGCATTTCCCTGTACAACCATAAAAACATTTTTAGTGTCAAGTGTTACTTTGGTTTTTTCAATCTGCCGGACATCCAAATAGCATATTATTTCATTACTATCATCGATATACGAATACTCGCCGGCATGAATGAGTTTCGGCTCCGTTTCGCCAAGCGGAATAAATTTCTCCGTTCCAGTTGTAAATCTCAAATTAACATTCCCATCTATTTTATCCCAGTCGTGAGCACCGAGCGCCAGCTTGTATTTCACTGAAATAGTATTATAAATATCTACCAATAAGTTTATATGAGGGATATCACCGGTTTTGGTCAATAACTTATACAAATTCTCTGGTGCTGAAAGATTCTTTCGGTTGGGTGCACCAACCGCTTCGTGCAATTGCCGGAAGCCACGAATCAATGGATCATTTTTCATATCGTCAATTTGCCTTCCATAACTATATGCCTGATAAAGGATTTGTTTTCTGAACTTTTCAAAACCGGAATCTGGTTCTCTGTTTTGAATATTTTCTACCGTCAGGTAAATCCCCGTCAAACCAATGTCCTTTATTTCGGGATGAATAATAAGTTGTTTCTGTGTGGGCATATTAATCTGATTATTTAGTTCTTGATAAATAGCAATACGAACATTGCGGTATATCCGGGCTACCGGATCTTTCTCGCTATTTGAATAGCAGAACTCAAGGCAGCATTCAGTCGGAGGACTGCTTCCGCTGCTATTTGAATCTGTTCACGGGCTTCTTGCCAATGACCTTCTTCTATAGCCTCCCGAATACCGGGCAAGGTTTTTACCCCATAACCGGTATAAAATCCCGGAGCATAGATAGCATGCTTGTACCAAGCGCGACGCGGGAGTCCATCCGGAATCAATAATTGTTTTTCAGCCTGAAATAATGCCGTGTTTAATTTTTCATTTTTCGTCCCGGGGGTATTATTCAGCTTTTTCTGCCATTCATAAAGCTCGTTGGCTGACTTTTGAAGAGAATCAAGTGATACTTTCAGCTTACTAAAATCGAGAACCGGGACAGTCTCTTTATCCTTAGGAGTTATAAATATTTTCTGAGGATCGGCAGCCAACTGGTAAACATTCGCTTTGATCAATTGATTTTCCACTACATTATCTTCCCGTAACTGATCGCTTATACGACTCACTTCTTCTAAATATTTAGAAATTGTTTTTTGTAAACTCCGAAAATCAAAAGGTAATATTTCGGCATCTGCCAACCTCAAAACAGTTCGCCCAACTATTTGTGAAAGTGCTACTCCATATACAAACCCGGGATCTTTAAAACGTATATAATTTTCGTAAGAATCATAAATAGAATGGTACTCACCTCCTGCATCCTCCCCTCCGAACCCGAAAGACAGAGTCGGGATGCCCAAGTGTTGCAAAAATGCCGAATAATCGGAACCGGTTCCCAATGCACCTAATGAATAACCGGTTTTTGCAAGGGCCTCTTTTTGCAATTTGGAAGAACCCGCCTTAACAACATCTGCAGCCCACCTGCGTTTAAGAACACTGCTTCCTGTTTGTGGATCTTTCACATCATCAGCAATTTCGGTGACAAAACTTTCAAAAGCATGCGATCCTTCTGCTCCGAAGAATCCCCGACCATTACCATCTGTATTAATATAAGTAACCGCCTTTTGTGCTAACTCTTTCTGATGATCTTCCGCCCATTCGGTTGAGCCGAGTAGCGATTGTTCTTCGCCATCCCATGCGCAATAAACCAATGTACGCTTAGGCTTATATCCCGATTTTACCAACTGTCCGATGGCTTTAGCCTCTTCCAGTAGAGCCGCTTGTCCGCTAACCGGATCGGATGCTCCGTTCACCCAGGCATCATGATGATTACCCCGAATTACCCATTCATCAGGAAATTCAGATCCTTTAATCTTAGCAATGACATCATAAGCCGGAACAATGTCCCAGTTGAATTCTGTTTTTAAATGTATGCTGGTTTTGCCATTGCCACCTACTTTATAAGTAATCGGCAAAGCACCTCTCCAATCTTGTGGAGCTACCGGGCCTTCGAGAGCCGATAATAAAGGCAGGGCATCATGATAACTGATTGGTAAAACGGGTATTTTCAGAATGGTCGTTGCCTCTTCCCTGGTCAGACGCTTAGCCTTTAAGGTCGACCCGATTCCGGGCGTCAACGGATCACCCGGATATACCACCATATCCATAACCGATCCACGCTGAACGGTATATTCGTTTTTAAAAGCTCCTTTCGGGTATTCGTCTCCCTGAAAATAGCCATCTTCTTTCGGGTCGGAATAGATGATACATCCTATAGCCCCATGTTCGTATGCAATTTTGGGCTTTATCCCCCGCCACGAACGACCATAACGTGCAATCACAATTTTTCCCTTAACGTCTATATTGAGTTTTTCTAATTGCTTATAGTCATCAGGCAATCCAAAATTTACATAAACCAGGTCTCCCGTCACATCACCATCGGCACTCCATGCCACGTAAGTTGGCAATTGTCCTTCCTGACCGGAAGTGGCATCTTCCGGCACAGCCAGTTCTTTCAGCGTGGCCGAAAACCGAGTAGGCGCTAATAATTCCAGCACACGTGTTTTGGGAGTAGTAAACAGTACGTGATAAGTTTCTATTTTTGCATCCCAACCGTATTCCTTGAATTTCTTCAAAATAGCATCGGCCACCCTTTTTCCTCCCGGTGAACCCAACTGATGTGGTTCTGCTGAAAGTTCTTTGATAGTTGCTCCAATAGAGCTACTTTGAAGCAAGTGATCAAACCGTTGTTCAAGCCCGGTTTGTTGCTGAACGGAGACTTCGGAAAAGCCTTCCAGTTGTTTGAGTTGAGCATATCCCGGTTGAACAAAACATACTCCAAACACACACATTCCCAGTAAATAATTTATCTTTTTCATTTATCTATAATTTATTATAAAACGAAATACTAAGCTGCATTATTTTTCAGAGGAGACCAAGTAGTTACAAGTAAATAGCTACGACTTACAAGTCCGATGATATGAATATTGCCTACAAGAAATATATCATTAATGATTATTGATTACTTAGAATGACACTTCTATATAACATCGCCATTCTATTTTTTTATTTTCATCCAAAACACCAGGAATAAACCTTGTCCTATCGCAATAACCAAAGTGATAATGAACAAGGTTTTATCTTGATTCCAACCAATAGTTTGTTGAGCCCACAGACCTACAACGATTAGCAAAAAAGCAAGTACCAAACCAACTGTTCTAAAAATACGAAAATCAGACAAGGACAAAGATTGTGTTTGCAATCTACTGTTTTTAAAACCATAAACAATATATACATCCAACCCTATTATCATCCAAATCAGTAAACGAATCCATGTATCGGCTGGTAAAAAAGCCATCATAAACAAACAGGTAATAATACCCAAAACAGGAACTAGTGGGACAAAAGGAGTTTTGAATGCTCGTGGAATATGGGGCATGGTTTTTCTCATTACCAGTATCCCCACGCACACCAGAATAAAAGCTAAAAGCGTACCAATACTGGTCATTTCGCCTGCTACACGTGCAGGTACCAATGCAGAAAAAGTGCCGACTACTATTAGCAACAAAATATTGCTTTTGGCTGGTGTGCGGTAAACCGGATGAAGTTGCGAGAATAATTTGGGTAACAGACCATCTTTACTCATGCTATAAAAAACACGGCTTTGTCCCAACAGCATGACAAGAATAACAGAAGTGTAACCCGCCAGAATTGCCAATATAATGGCTTTGTTGAGCCAGGGATAATCCGGAATAATTAGTCCTGCCCCGTTTACTTTCCCCATATGATCGATAGCAATGGCCACAGGAGCAATTCCGTCATGCCCTTTAAACGCAGTATAATTCACCACACCGGTCATTACGTAAGCAAATAAAATATAAAGTACCGTACAAATAAGTAATGACACAAGAATCCCGATAGGCATATTACGTTTCGGATTCTTAGCTTCCTGAGCCGCAGTGCTTACAGCATCGAAACCTATAAAAGCAAAAAAGACCACAGCTGCCGCTCTGATTATTCCACTAAAGCCATATTCTCCAAAGTTACCTGTATTGGTCGGAATATAGGGTGTATAATTCGCAGAATTGATATACTTCCATCCTAAAACAATGAATATAAGTACTACTGCTATTTTAAGGATCACAATAAACAAATTGAACCTTGAACTTCCTTCAGTGCCTCTGATAAGCAATAAGCTGGTTACAATAACAATGAAAGCAGCCGGAAGATTCAGAATGCCACCGTCCCACGGGCACAATACCAGTTCAGTAGGGAGGTGAATCCCAAAACCCTCAATAAACTTCACCAGATAACGACTCCAACTAATACTCACCGTTGCTGCGGCAATGGCATATTCCAACACCAAATCCCAGCCAATAATCCAAGCAATAAACTCGCCCATGGTGGCATAAGAATAGGTATATGCACTTCCTGCAACGGGAATCATAGAGGCAAACTCGGCATAACATAAGCCGGCAAAACCGCAACCCAATGCCGCAATGACAAACGAAATGGTTATAGCCGGACCTGCCTGATAAGCTGCTGCTCCTCCGGTTATGGAAAATAATCCGGCTCCGATAATAGCACCGATTCCTAAAGCAACCAGCCTGGTGGCACCTAATGTTTTTTTTAAAGAATGTTTATCAGTCGAATTTGACTCGTCCAATAAGCTTTCAATAGATTTTCTTACAAATAAACTCATTCTTATGTTTTTTATAATTTTAGAGGATTAATTCTTTCTAAATCAATTTTTCCACAGAAAGAAATAAACAGAAGACATTGCTTCATCCTCTTTGGTGGCACCTACATTCATACTCGTTTCAGTATATTTTACTAGAGATTAAATCTTAATTCTGAAAAAATATCCTCAACAACCACTCTGTAATAAGCGGCATTGAGGATACTTTAGTTATAAAATGATTAATTAATATCCGGGATTTTGTGTAATTCCAAGATCATTACCAGACAATCCTTTCGGAATAGGGAAACGATAGAATTTACCACTTACATTCGTTGTTTTTGAATGAAGATGTTTGTATATCTTAGCAAAGAACGGGTAATTAGTGGTACTTGATGCTGCACCGAATTTTGCTGCAATGGCATCTGCACTTTTATAATCATCTTTGTAATATTCATAAGTAGGTACGTTTGTCAAAACCGTGCTAACTAACTTATGCCAGCGAGTGAGGTTAATCCAGCGTTTTTGTTCAAAGAATAACTCCAGATTCCATTCATTTTCCAATTCAGCCTGAGTTAATGTCGTATAAGTGCTTTGACCTGCTCTTGTACGTAGCAGATTGATAACAGTAGCGGCATCTGTTGGTTTATTCTGATAAAACAAAGCTTCTGCTTTGATAAGCAATACCTCTGCATAACGGATTTCGATACGGTTGATATCATTAGGTTGTCCTGCTGCTGTACCCGGAGCTACTTCAGGATAAGTTGTATTTCGGTGAATAAACTTTCCGATACGCGGTGAAGTAACAGGAAAAACAAAATCATATTCTTTATAATCACTTGCCTTTGTGGGTGTTGTTACAAGGGGTTCATCTTGATTATACAAACGATTCAAAAGAGAGAAACGTTTACGTGTGTCTGTATCAGCAAAAAGATTCAACAAAGTTACGTCAGCTGGTCCGATATGATTGTCCTGATACAGATCAAAACGGAATGTAAACGTACAGTGAGTTTGATGATTACCTTGTACATCATAATCATCCCCATCATGATGAATCGTAAATATATGTTCTACCGCTTTATCTTCAGCAGCTACTCCGAAATTATCTTCAAAATTGCTTTCTAATGCATAATTACCACTATCAATTACTTTATTGGCATAATCAATAGCTTGTTGTAACCTGGTTTGATTCCATGTCGTAGCAGCCGGATCGGTTTGACTAGTAGCAATAGCGGCTACCTGTGTT
>JAATGU010000023.1 GCA_015654535.1 Bacteroidales bacterium | reverse complement strand
TCACCGTCTCCGTCATTTTAAGTTGTTCTTTCATGAGGTTTCTTTGTTTGATGGGATAAAGATACAAATTATTATCAATGGGATATCTCATTACTACTGTTATTTTATATGATCGCTCTATACAGATTAGGTAAAATCGATAATAATTAATATTTAAATATCTATCAGACAAAAATTCAGCCAAAGAAAAATGAATAATGCCAGAATGTCACTAAACCAGAAAGATTATGCCAGTGAAAGTAAACAAATAGCAATTGGCAAATCTTTTGAAGCTTACTAAGTGTTACTTATTAAAAGAAAAATAACGAAAGGAGAATTACCGATATGAATTTCAACAATTTTACAATCAAATCACAGGAAGCGGTAGAAGGAGCTGTGAACTTGGCACAAACTCACGGACAACAGGTCATTGAGACGGTTCATATCCTTCAAAGTGTGATGAAGGTTGGCGAAAATGTCACCAATTTTATCTTTCAAAAACTAGGAGTGAACGGGCAGCAAATTTTATTGGTACTCGATAAGCAGATTAATTCTTTTCCAAAGGTCACGGGTGGTGAACCGTATCTGGGCAAGGAAGCAAACGAAGTTTTTCAAAAATCCACTCAGTATTCAAAGGAAATGGGAGACGAATTTGTTTCTTTAGAACATCTGCTCTTAGCACTGCTCACAGTAAAAAGTATAGCAAGTACCATTTTGAAGGATGCCGGAGTAAACGAAAAAGAACTTCGGGCAGCCATTACCGAATTACGGAAAGGAGAAAAGGTGACTTCACAATCAAGCGAAGACACATATCAGTCACTGAGTAAATATGCCATCAATCTGAATGAGGCAGCCCGTAGCGGCAAACTCGATCCGGTAATCGGACGCGATGAAGAAATCCGTAGAGTACTTCAGATTTTGAGCCGACGTACCAAAAACAATCCTATATTAATCGGTGAACCGGGTACGGGTAAGACCGCTATCGTAGAAGGCTTAGCACATCGGATTTTGAGGGGAGACGTACCTGAAAACCTAAAAGACAAGCAAGTATTTTCTCTTGATATGGGTGCGCTGGTAGCTGGAGCTAAATATAAAGGTGAATTTGAAGAACGACTAAAGGCAGTCATAAACGAGGTTATAAAATCCGATGGCAATATTATTCTTTTTATTGATGAGATCCACACGCTTGTAGGTGCTGGTAAAGGTGAAGGAGCCATGGATGCGGCTAACATATTGAAACCAGCCTTGGCTCGCGGCGAGTTACGTGCTATTGGAGCCACCACACTCGACGAATATCAGAAGTATTTCGAAAAAGATAAGGCGCTTGAACGCCGTTTTCAGGTAGTTCAGGTGGACGAACCAGACAGATTGAGCACCATTTCTATCCTTCGCGGATTGAAAGAGCGTTATGAGAATCACCATAAAGTTCGTATTACGGACAATGCAATTATTGCAGCCGTAGAACTTTCGGACCGCTACATCACCAATCGTTTCTTACCGGATAAAGCTATCGATCTAATGGACGAGGCAGCTGCTAAAATACGTATGGAGGTAGACTCTGTTCCTGAGGATTTGGATGAAATTAGTCGTAAAATTAAACAACTTGAAATTGAACGCGAAGCGATTAAGCGGGAAAAAGATCAAGACAAGCTGCAACTGCTCAACAAGGAAATTGCAGAATTGAAAGAGCAGGAGAACTCTTACAAAGCAAAATGGCAAAGTGAAAAAACACTGATGAACAAGATTCAACAGAACAAGATTGAGATAGAGAATCTGAAATTCGAAGCAGATAAAGCTGAGCGTGAAGGTGATTACGGACGAGTAGCCGAGATCCGCTACGGCAAACTTCAGGCATTGGATGCTGAAATAGCTGAAACGCAAAAGAAGTTGCATGAGATGCAAGGTGGAAGCGCAATGATAAAGGAAGAGGTGGATGCCGAGGATATTGCCGACGTGGTTTCCCGCTGGACAGGTATTCCTGTGAATAAGATGCTACAAAGCGAAAAGGATAAGCTGCTTCATTTGGAGGACGAGCTTCACAAGCGAGTAGTTGGTCAGGAAGAGGCCATTGAAGCAGTGGCGGATGCCGTACGAAGAAGCAGAGCTGGATTGAAGGATCCAAAACGTCCCATCGGAAGTTTCATTTTCTTGGGAACAACAGGTGTGGGTAAAACTGAACTAGCCAAGGCACTTGCGGAATTTCTTTTTGACGATGAAGCAATGATGACTCGTATTGATATGAGTGAATATCAGGAAAAGCATTCCGTTTCCCGATTGGTTGGAGCGCCTCCGGGATATGTGGGATATGATGAAGGTGGTCAACTAACCGAAGCCATTCGTCGCAAGCCATATTCAGTGATACTTTTCGATGAAATAGAAAAAGCGCATCCCGATGTATTCAACATCCTGTTACAGGTCTTAGACGATGGACGATTGACAGATAATAAAGGTCGGCTGGTCAACTTCAAAAATACCATCATCATTATGACTTCCAATATGGGAAGCTCCTACATTCAAAGTCAGTTCGAAAAGCTGAATACTATAAATAAAGAGATAATTATCGAGGAGACTAAAAAAGAAGTTTTAACTATGCTAAAACAAAGTATCCGTCCCGAATTCTTGAACCGTATAGACGAAACAATTATGTTCCTTCCATTGACAGAGAAAGAAATTAAAAAGATTGTGAATTTGCAAATCAGTAGTGTGCAAAAGATGCTGGCAGAAAATGGAGTAACATTAGAGTTAACCGAAGCCGCAACTGATTTTATCGCAGTAGCTGGTTACGATCCAGAGTACGGTGCACGCCCAGTAAAACGAGCGATCCAACGTTATTTATTGAATGATCTGTCTAAAAAATTACTTGCTCAAGAAGTAGATCGAGATAAACCTATTATTGTAGATACTTTGGAAGGTAAATTAGTCTTTAAAAATTAAAAGAAAAAAATTTCTATCAATAAAGAAACGGATGGCAGCACCCTATATAATTGGAGCAAAGCCATTCGTTTCTTCTTTTTATAGCTTACAACCAAGTAATTTTCTCTGTAAAAACTTTCGATGAAGAATCATCTACAACAATGACATACCTTCCTTTTTTAGGAAGTTGTACAATTCCATTCATACAAGATAGTTCTTTACGTTCACAAAGCATACCTTGGGAATTATATATAAAAAGAGCGGCAACGCGAGAAAAGATATCAAAATGTAGTTCACCTGTTTCCTGATCCAATCTTAAAACAGCCCTACCTTCTTCATTCAATGCCATATCAAAAGCTTATTGCTCATGATTCCCTTACATGAAGCAAATTTATATAATAGATAAAGCGTGGGAACTGTTGAATACTATCTGGTACTCAGGTATCGGCAAACACCTTCTAAACTGATAATAAACAACAGCCCGCGCTCAATACTATATATTTATCATATACAGTAGAGCAGGAGCGTTTATTGCTCATCATCCTAGTTTATCTAAATTTTGCCGATTTACAGTACCAAGGATAATATCTTAACGCTTTTCTTTTCAAAAATAAAGAACCATATCTCTTAATAATATAATTAAGGAATATATGGCACAAAGATAGATAAAGCATTGCTAAATGCAAAGAATTTAAAAAATAAAATAAAAGGTTTCTATGGAATATCAGCATATTATAATAATATTCAGAATCCCTTTTCACACAAATTCAGATACTTAAGTTTTCTCTAAATTAATAAATAATTAAACCTCCATGTGGTTTTAAACGGCATTTGTAAGTACAACGAACTGCTCCTAAATAAAAGGGAGACAAATATATTCTAATAAAGTAGATAAAATGGAAATTGGATGAAAGAAAAAGCAATTAAATACAAAATGGATGACTGAATAGTCATCCATTTTTTATTTAATTGAAATATTTTATACTTCTTCAGTTGCGACATTATTCTTTTCTTCAGAATCAAAATCATTAATGCCATTAGTAACCAAAATATTATACCAAGAAATTAGTTTTTTAATATCAGTTACATAAACTCTTTCACGATCAAAATCAGGAAGAATCTCTGCAAAATAAGCACGTAACTGATCTCCTGAAGATTTCTTTGTATCAATTGAAGCTAGTTTCCCATCTTCCTTTTTCAAAAGAAAAGAGAGAATCTGTTTCAATGGTACCTCTGCATCAGTAGTATACATTGCTATATCAGCCAAAGAAATAACTTTTTCGTTACCATATACAGGAATACGTTTTTTTTCATCAGTTATTGATTCTACAATCAACATATTTTTTCCTTGGGAAATTAACTTATACAAACCCGGCTTACCCGAGATAGACAGAATAGTCTTTAACATAGTATTTCTAATTTTATTTATAATATTTGCGGAGACAAAAATAACATTCATCAATGAGACTAACAACGTAAAGTGAATAAATTGCTATTCTTTAAACATATATTAGGAAACAGATTGAAATGTAGCGAATTTAATCAGTTCCGCTATCTGTGGAATAACCGGAGCCTCATCATCATTTACAATAACAAAATTTGCGAATTTCTTTTTTTCTTCATCACTCATTTGGCTTTTAATACGTTTCATAATTAAATCAACAGAAGAAGAATCTCGTAAAGTCAACCGCTTCAAACGCAACTCCAATGGAGCGGAAACAATAACAATTAAATCTACTTCTTTCGCAAAGCCTGACTCTATGAGGATAGCTGATTCCATTGCAAGAATAGGGTGATTACTATTTCTTGACACCCAATTAATAAAGTCGTCTTTCACTTTTGGATGAATCATCCCATTCACTATTCTTGCATGTTCGGGATCAGAAAAAAGATAAGAAGCAAGTAATTTCCTGTTCAATTCACCATTATTAAAGACTTCATCTCCAAGCAACTGAATCAGTTCTTGCCTAATTACTGCATCATTAGCAGTAATCCTTTTTGACTCATCATCTGCAATATAAACAGGAATACCCATTATTGCTAACAAATGAGAAATTACAGATTTACCACTGCCAATGCCACCAGTAATACCAATTTTAATTGCCATTTTCCGATATTTGTTCAATTAAAAAATCGACTTGTTCAGGTACAATACGTACGTAATTCACGCCCTTTGGAATTGATTTCAACTTTAATTTATATTTTCCCGAACCATTCTTTATTAGCCCCTCATAAGGAATATTAAAAACAAAATCTTCCGGATTAATATACTTAAAACGGCTTAATCCAACTTGAAAAGCAACTTTTACCTTTGAAGGGAAAGTACGTAGTGATTTATTAGCAGGAAAATTCATGCCTTTCAAAGGAATTTCTAACGTTTTTTCTGTAAATATATCTACTGGGAGAGTTATATTCACACTGTTTGGAAGAAACTTAGCTCCTTTAATAGCTAATAACTGTACACGCTGGCGCATTGTGTCAGTAACTCCATCCAGTAAAACAACCTGAGTACAAGCATATTCTATAGAGTCCAAGATAGTAAGAGGAGCATAAACTAGTACAGAATCGGGAGAAAAGACAGTATCTGTAAAGTAATACTGTCGTCCTGTATTAATTCGTCCTCTAAATTTTACCGGAACCTTTTTCTCACTTCCTATAGAATAAATATAATCTATAGCATCAGGTTTAATACTAATCAGTCTAGTTGAAGCACTTAATTGAGCCAATACTTTTTTTTCGAATTCAGCAGAACGAATAACAACATGATAACCTCTATTTTGATAATCCGTAAAATTAATACTGATTGGATAAAAATTCTGTCCCATAAAATAATTTAGAAGCGTAGTGCCTTTATCTTTAACCACTATACGAAGTTCTGAAACCGGTTCAGCCGTAAGAACCACATTATTGGGCACATTCCTTAGCTTTAACGGAATAACAAGTTCAGTTTCATAGTCGTTTTTTAAAGTCTGCAATAACCAAAAACCGGAAGATATAAGAAAAAAAAATAAAAAGATCAGAATTTTCCTGCTTTTATTGCTAAGCAGAAAACCTCTGATCTCCTTATAACTCTTTAAATAAAAAAAGCGTATGTTCTTTTTACTGAACATTACATTCCATTATTTAGCATTTGCCTGATTGGCATCTGAAGCTGCTGCAAAAATAGAACTTTTATCTATTTTAATACGAACATTTTCTGCTATTTCAAGAATGACAGAATCTTCTTTAACTTCTTTAATCTTTCCATGGACTCCACCGGCAGTAATTACTTTTTGACCAGCTTCCAAACTTTTACGGAAATTTTGGATCTCTTTCTGTTTCTTATTTTGAGGACGGATCATAAAAAAATAAATAATAGCAAACATGGCTACCATCATTAAAATAGTTCCACCACCACCGCTCAAAAAACTGCCTCCAACACCTGTAGGTGCTTGTAATAATACGAATAAGTTCATAAGGTATTCTCTTTATAGTTTTCTAAATCTATGAAAAGCAAAGATATTAGTTTTTTATTAGCTTTCCATCTTTTTTTAATTGATTAACTATTCCATCCAAAGTTCCATTAATAAAACCACCACTCTTTGAGGTACTATACAGTTTGGCAATTTCCACATATTCATTTAACGAAACATTCACTGGAATATTGGGAAAACTAAGTATTTCCGCTAAAGCAATCTGCATAATGATTACATCCATAATTGCTACACGGTCAAAATCCCAATTTTTAGTGTTATCACTAATTAAATGACGATAGTAATCTTCATTTAATATAGAGCGACGAAACAATCTACGAGCAAATTCCTGATCTTCTTCATCTTTAAATTCAGGTAATAGTTTCTGGTTTGCTCCTTGTTTTTCATCAAACTTCTTTATGGTCTTCATAACAAAAGTATCGACAATTTCTTTATCATCATTCCAATATAAACTTTGATCTTCAAGTACCTGATCTAAAGATTCATTGTTCATTATTAAAGTCTTATATATTTTTCTCCATAATTCACGATCCTCTGCATAAGAAGATTCCGGAGAGTCCATATAAACCTTATATATTTCGGAATTACATATCTGTTCAAACAACTCTTTAATGAAATCAGGATCGTTTGCCCATGTTTTTTTCTGATTTGAAACAAATTCGGTAAGTTGTTTATTGACCTCTAACTGCGCTATGAATTTGTTTTCCACAAATTTCATACAAGGAGTCAATTCCTCTTTGGTAGGAACTAATTTATTTTTCCCCACATCCATACGTTTTTGGGCGAAATTCGTCAATTCTATCATCAATAACAACAAATAGTTGTAAAGATCATAGGCCTTAGAAAGACTAAAAAACAACTCTTTCTCGGCTGTGTCTAAGTTTTTATTACCATTTTGATAGTAGGCGTACACTATTTGCACAATCTTAAGACGAATAAGAACTCTGTTAATCATAACTTTTATCAATACATTTATTGGAATTGCAAAAGTAGGTATTTTAAGGAGCTCTTACAAACAAATTACATTTTTTAATGCAAAAAACATCCATTTAAAAATAAAAAGAAACTTTCTCGTGAAGTTTATGCATAATTCTTTTGACTATTTAAAAAAAATAATCAATTTTGAGGCCGATTTAAAACAGAGATAACTTACATAATATGGAAGAGTTCAAAAAGAAGAGTATTGTGGATATGAACGAGAAGGAAATCGTTTTTTCGAAATCTATCAAAGCAGGTAAACGCATTTATTATTTAGATGTAAAAAAGAATCGTAAAGACGAAATGTTCCTTGCAATTACAGAAAGCAAAAAAGTCATTTCAGGTGAAGGAGATGATTCTCAGGTTTCTTTTGAGAAACACAAAATCTTCCTTTATAAAGAAGATTTCGAAAAGTTTATGACAGGATTGATTCAAGCCATCTCTTTTATAAATGAAAAACAGGATAATGAAGAAGCGAAAGAAAGAAATGTCCGTGAACCAAAAAATAAATTATCCGAAGAAATAATAAAAACAGATGAAATAAGTTCAGGAGAAATTAAATTCGATATTGATTTTGAATAGTTTATACTTAATCAATTAGATAACTACTACTATATTATTCAAGCGATTTCTTTGTTATATAAAAAAGAAACCGTATTTTTGCAGCGCTTTTTACTGCATCGTGTGATATGCCACATCGTGTAATGGTGAATTAAGCAACAAGAAACTTAATTTAGAGTAACACAAAATTAAAAAAAATGAAATCAATTGAAATTAAAGGAACTTTGAGAAGCGAGTTCGGAAAGAAAAGCTCTCATGCAATTCGTAAATCTGATGGTGTTCCTTGCGTACTATACGGACAAGGTGAAAATGTACACTTCACAGTAACAAACGAATCTCTTCGTAACTTGGTATACACACCACATATCTATGTTGTTGACTTAGATGTTGATGGAGTTAAAACGAATGCCATTCTCAAAGATATTCAATTTCATCCGGTAAAAGACAATATCCTTCATGTCGATTTTTATCAGATTAACGAAGCTAAACCTATTGTAATGGAAGTGCCTATTGCACTTGAAGGCTTGGCTGAAGGTGTAAAAGCAGGTGGTAAATTAACACTTCAATTACGTAAACTCAAAGTAAAAGCATTATTTAATGTTATTCCTGAAAAGTTGACAATCAATGTTGCTAACCTAGGATTAGGTAAAACAATCCAAGTTGGAGATCTTTCATTTGAAGGACTTGAATTATTAACCGCTAAGGAAGCTGTTGTTTGTGCTGTTAAGTTAACTCGTGTAGCAAGAGGTCTTGTTGCTGCTGCAAAATAATTCTTTTTCAACTTATTGAATGAAATATTTAATTGTAGGATTGGGTAATATTGGCGAAGAATACCGAGATACCCGCCATAACATAGGATTTAATGTATTGGACGCCTTAGCAAAGGCGTCCAATATTGTTTTTACCGACGGACGTTACGGTTCTACCACCACTCTGTCAATAAAAGGCCGTACGATAATTTTGCTCAAACCTTCTACTTTCATGAATCTGAGCGGAAATGCAGTACGATATTACATGCAAAAAGAAAATATCCCTTTAGAGAATCTACTCATTGTGGTGGATGATCTTGCTTTACCTTTCGGTACTCTCCGCTTGAAAGGTAAAGGTAGTGATGCCGGGCACAATGGTTTAAAGCATATAGCAGCTACTCTTGGCACAGAAAATTATGCACGTCTGCGTTTCGGGATTGGTAACGATTTTCCCCGCGGTGGACAGATAGATTTTGTGTTAGGACATTTTTCAGATACCGATTTGGAAACGATGGATGAACGTTTGGAGACAGCAGGAGAAATTATAAAGAATTTCTGTTT
>JAATGU010000156.1 GCA_015654535.1 Bacteroidales bacterium | reverse complement strand
ATCTTTAATTAATTACTATTAAATTCCTTACTCTATACCTATGACTACTGAGGAATAAAATACCCTAAACAAAAATGAATACTATATTAGAAAAAAGACGGTGCTACGACTCACGTCGGGCACCGTCACAACACAAACACAAAATAAAACACGACAAAACTACTATGCAATTAGAGCTCGTTTATGCCGGGGAGGCATATGTTAATCTAATTGGTTTATATTCACATATATACCAAGATTTCAAGCTCACTTGCATTTTATAAACGTTGAGAATATACGATTGTTCGTTATTTAATTATTAAAAAAGTTTAAACACGTATATTCTTTTTATTGAATCCCTCTTTCTCTAAGTTTCAATTGCCATTTCCAGGCCGAAAGAAGTGTGTCTTCTATACTTGTTTCAGCTTTCCATCCCAACTCACTATTTGCATAATCAGGATTTGCCCAGACTTTTTCAATATCACCTACCCGTCGACCAACAATCTGATAGTTTAATTTTACTCCGGTAGCCTTTTCAAATATGCTAATCAATTCCAAAACAGACAATCCTCTCCCTGTACCGATGTTAAAAGTCTCTACTTTTGCTTTTTGTTTTCCGTTTAATATGCGATCAATAGCAATAACATGAGCTTTAGCCAAATCAACGACATTGATAAAATCACGAATGCAAGATCCGTCGGGAGTATTATAATCCTCACCAAAAACACTCAACTTTTCACGAATGCCAATGGCGGTTTGTGTAAGGTAAGGAATCAGATTTTGGGGAACACCATTGGGTAGTTCGCCAAGCAAAGTACTAGGATGCGCACCTATCGGATTAAAATAACGAAGAAGAATTGCATCAATAGGGACTCCCGAAGTGATAGTATCTCTAATGATTTCTTCATTAATTTGCTTGGTATTACCATAAGGTGAAGTAGCTGGTTTAATAGGAGCTTGCTCTGTTACAGGCAGCTGATCTGGTTCGCCGTATACAGTACATGAAGAAGAGAACACTATACCATTCACACCATGTTTAGACATTAATTCCAATAAATTGATCAAAGAAACAATATTGTTACGATAATAAAGAAGTGGTTTTTCTACAGATTCTCCCACAGCTTTACTGGCAGCAAAATGGATAATTGCTTTTATTCCTTTATATTTAGAAAATAGAGCATCAAGTCCGGTATAATCCAAGCAATCCAGCTTTTCAAAAACCGGACGAATCCCGGAAACTTTTTCGATATTATCCACTACATCGGCACTAGAATTGGATAAATTATCAATAATGATTACTTCATAACCACTATTTTGCAGTTCAACGACTGTATGAGAACCGATGTAGCCGGTGCCTCCGGTAACTAAAATTTTTTCTTTCATAGCTCTTAAATATTTTATAAGTTACTTATCTCAAATAATTTATTAGGATAAATTCCTTTACGAATTAGCTCATTAATACGGAGAATTACCTGACTCCTATCGTCTGGTGAAACTAATCCCATCCATTTTGCAGGAGTTTCAATAACATTTACTTTCAATCCTTTCTGAATAATAGAATTAATAAATTCAGGAATCGAAAAATGCGCTTTCATATCCATACCATTTTTAATAATAAAAGAATCGAATGACTGACTCATGGGCTCAAATATATCTGGAGTAAATCCCCACATATTCATAGAGACAAAAGAATTTTCATCCAGTTCTACTCCTTTATTATATTCATTCAGATACATAGGTTCTCCTCCTACTTTTTCTATTCCTACCCGGTCTATAATAGAGATCAGTTCATTGCTTTCATTCACTTCACAGATTCCACGAGTTACTCCTCCTGTTTCTGCCAAAACATTTGCCAAACGAAAACTAATTAAAAAATAATTTTTCCGGGTATCCCTTATTTTCTGCAAATTACTGTAGAGTAATTCAAAACTCTCACGTTGATAAAAATTAACGGCATTGATAACGCCAAATGGTTCATGAACAACATTTTGAGCCATCAACATAGCATGGGCAGATCCCCATAACAGAGATCTCTTACTATTCCGTAATTCATCCTGAACAGATTCCACTTCCTGAAAAACATATTCAATCTCTACCAGTCCTTCATATTTTGTAGAAACTTTTTCTTTAAATTCCTGTTCAAAATACTTACTAATAACAAATATTACTTTGTTGAATCCGGTTTTTACAGCATCATACATTGAATAGTCGAGAATGGTTTCTCCATTTGAACCTATCCCTTCTAATTGCTTCAAGCCCCCATATTTATTACCCATTGTTGCGGCAAGCACCACTAAAGTCGTAGTCATTCTTATTTTATCTTTTAATGCAGTGCAAATGTAACTAAATAATGCGAGTAATAGATGGCTTTTCAGAATAAAGTAATTCTTAAAAATTAAAAAAAAACATAAAGCTAAATCATTCTATTTCTATAGCCCTTTTTCCAAAAAGTCAGTAGATATTTATATTTTCTTGTACAAAAGAAAAAGTTCTTTCGTACAATACAATAATATCTTTTGTACAAAAGAATATAATCTTCTGTACAATATATTTTTAATTACTTTTCCCTTTTTAGAGGAATACAAAAATGAATAATAGATTTATCTGCAATAATAAACGCCATACCTCAAAGCAGACGGTCAACAAACTCTTAAATAACATTATTAAAAACGGATTTAGGATGAAAAAACCTATATATTTGCAAATAAAATTCACTCTAAAAAACAAATACATCAGCTTATGAAAAAATTTATGTATGTATTCGCAGCTGTTTCACTATCAACTTTATCTTGTACAAGTGGGAATACCTACAAAATAACAGGAGTAGTAGATGGCGCTGCCAACGGTGACACTGTTTTCATTCAAAACAGAGTAAACCGGGAATTTATAAAGTTGGACTCTGCCATCATCAAAGATGGAAAATTTATTTTCGAAGGAAAGCAAGATTCAACTGTAAACCGTTATATTACTTATACGAAAGGTGAGCGAAAGTATTTTGCGGATTTCTTTTTGGAAAATGGAGATATAAGTCTATCGCTGGGAGAAAAAGACAGTATTGTAGGAACTCCTTCCAATTATATTTATCAGGCATTTAAGACTCAGATGAATGCATTGAATAGTAAAATGGAAACAGTTTATACTTCAATGCAAGCACCTACTCTGACAGAAGAACAAAAAAAAGTAAAATCTGAAGAGATGAACGCTCTTGATAAGAGTATGACAGGAACCATTGTTCAGACAATAGATAAAAACATTGCAAATCCTGTAGGTATTTACTTATTGAAAGCCTATAATTATTATATAGAATATGACAAGTTGGAAACAATTTTGGAAAAAATTCCTACTAAATACCAGAAAAACGAAGATATTCTTCATCTAAAAGACTTAGTAAAAACAGCAAAAGCAACTTCTGTAGGTCAAAAGTTTGTAGACTTTTCAATGCTTACTCCTGAAGGAAAACCTATCAAATTATCTGATTATGCAGGAAAAGGCAAATATGTTTTAGTTGACTTTTGGGCAAGTTGGTGTGGTCCTTGCCGTCAGGAAATGCCAAACTTAGTAAAAGTTTATACTCAATATAAAGACAAAGGATTTGAAATTGTAGGCGTTTCATTAGACAAAGATGGAGTATCATGGAAGAATGGTATCAAACGTTTAAATATAACCTGGCCTCAAATGTCTGATCTTAAATATTGGGAGTGTGAAGGCTCAAAGCTTTATGCAATTCGCAGTATTCCTCACACTCTTTTGCTCGACAAAATGGAAAAATTATTGCTAGAGGACTTCATGGAGAAGAATTACAAACAAAACTGGCTGAGCTATTGAGATGACAACAGAGTAGAAAAATAAAAACTACTTAACCATATATAAAAAAGCCACTCTAAAGTTGAAGAGTGGCTTTTTTATATCTTGATAAATATCAGAGTCCTAAATTAAACCAACGAACATAACAAAAATCCTGACGATGAGGAAGATAAACATTCTTCGGATACATCCGGAAAGATATTTTAAAGCTTCCGGCATTTGACAAACTATATTTTGTATTGAACGTATACAAATCACCTTCTTGTTTCAATAATTCAAACTCTTCAGTAGAATAAATTTGTTCCTTTCCATCTTTGCCGGTAATGATTGTCACCAATTCAATCCCTATTGCATTTTCCAAACCTTTTTCATCAATCACAACTTCAACATTATAGTCCTGCCCACTTTCAAGAGCTAAGACACCAGCAGGCTGATCATTTACAATAATTGATTTTACTTCAATACTATCCCATTTTTCTACAACCTGTTCTTTCCATGCAGCTATTTCTTTAGCCTTTGCAAAGTCATTTGCTGACAAAGCATGAAAACGTTTAGCCAATTTATTATAGAATTTGTTGAAATAGTCATCCAGTTGTCTCTTCATCGTATAATGAGGAGCAATCTGAGCAATAGAATTCTTTATATATTTTACCCAGCCTTCTGAATAATCTTTTTCATTCCGGGCATAGTATAAAGGAAGAATTTTATTTTCAAGCATTGCATAAATAGTAGCTGCATCTAACTGATCCTGATGTTCTTCATTCTGATAAGTCACATTCTCGGTCAAAGCCCATCCTGCATTTTCACGATAGCCTTCAAGCCACCATCCATCAAGAACGGATAAATTAAGAACACCATTCATCAGCGCCTTTTCACCGGATGTGCCCGAAGCCTCCAAAGGACGGGTAGGAGTATTCAGCCAAATATCCACACCGGAAACCAAACGACGAGCTAACGTCATATCATAATTTTCCAGAAAAATAATCTTTCCTAAAAATTCAGGACGGCGGGATATTTCAATAATTCTTTTAATCAAACCTTGTCCGGCTCCATCATGTGGATGCGCTTTTCCAGTAAAAATAAACTGGACAGGGAAATCAGGGTTATTTACAATCTTCGAAAGACGATCTAAATCAGTAAATAATAAATGTGCTCGTTTATAAGTAGCAAAACGACGCCCAAAACCAATCAATAAGGCATTCGGATTAATCTTATCCAAGATAGAAACAATACGTGAAGGATCTCCTTGATTCTTTAACCAAGTATCACGGAACTGTTTACGAATATAATCTACCAACTTATTTTTCAACGTCATCCGTGTATTCCATATCTCCTGATCGGGAACACTATAAATAGCTTCCCAGATCTTTTGATTGGAAAGATCATTCATAAAGTTTGAATCAAAATAAGTAGCGTATAATTTCTTCCATTCTGTTGCAGCCCAACTAGAGAAGTGAACACCATTGGTAACGTATCCCACATGGCTTTCTTCTGGGAAATAACCTTTCCAGATAGACGCAAACATCTCTTGAGAAACTTTACCATGTAACCAACTAACTCCATTTACTTCCTGAGAGGTATTACATGCAAATACAGACATACAAAAACGTTCACCCGCATCTCCAGGATTATTACGTCCCATGTCCATCAGATCATTCCATGAAATGCCCATTTTTTCAGGATAAGCACCCATATACTTGCCAAATAAGCCTTCATCAAAATAATCATGCCCAGCTGGCACAGGGGTGTGTACGGTATAAAGTGAAGAGGCACGAACAACTTCTATAGCCTGATTAAAGGTAAGTCCGAAAGCTACATAGTCGCAAATACGCTGTACATTAATTAAAGCGGCATGCCCTTCGTTACAATGATAAACATCTTTGCTTATACCTAAAGTTTTAAGGACCAAGATACCACCAATACCCAGCATAATTTCTTGCTTTAAACGATTCTCCCAATCGCCACCATAAAGTTGATGAGTAATAGGACGATCAAATTCGCTGTTCATTTCATTATCAGTGTCCATTAGGTAAAGAGTAACCCTTCCCACATTTACTTTCCAAATATATGCATGAACAAAATTAGAAAGATAAGGAACCGCAACAACAAGTGGCTGACCATTAGAATCATAGACACGCTCCAACGGAAGACTACCAAAATTCTGGGCTTCATAGCTCGCTATTTGCTGACCATCCATGGATAGTGTTTGATTAAAATATCCATAACGATATAAAAAGCCTATAGCACAAAGATCCACATTACTATCGGAAGCTTCTTTCAGATAATCACCTGCCAAAATGCCTAAACCACCTGAATATATTTTGAGGACACTTGTTAAACCATATTCCATACTGAAGTATGCCACAGATGGACGATTCATATCTGGTTTGACATCCATATATGCTCTAAACATAGCATAAACGTCATTCATCCTTTTTATAATCGTTTTATCTTTTGCTAACGCTTCCATCTTTTCAAAGCTCATACGCTCTAAAAGTGCCACTGGATTTAATTCAACTTCTTTCCATAGTGTAGGGTCCAAGTCTCTAAATAGTACAACCGCTTCATAATTCCACGACCACCAAATGTTATGAGCAATTTCTGCCAACTTTTGTAATTCCTCTGGAATACGAGATTTTACTGTTATCTCATTCCAAACCGGAGTATTCACGTTACTAACTTTAACCTTCATAATGTTATAAATTACTTATTTGATGAATATTTTTTATTTTAGTTGACGTTTTTGAGCATTGCGAAGAGCAATATCATACGCCTGATAATAATATTTAATGAAATGTTTCCATAAAGCTTGCTCTGCCACTGCAGTAGCACGACTACGTATCTGAACAATTTCCTCCGCAGATTTTATAGAAAAAGAAAGAATGCATTCTTTAATTGCATCGGCCGCATCTGAATAGTTTTTATCCGAACGATGAACAACCTCCACACCATCACTAATTCCATGTTGATTTTTTAAGGTCTTAACCCAAAGTCCGAAACCAGCCAAATCAGTCGTGATAGTTGGAATATGAAAAGCAACACTTTCTAAAGGTGTGTATCCCCAAGGTTCATAATATGAAGGATAAACGCTTAAATCATACCCAAGAAGCAAATCATAATAATCTGTATTAAATATGCCGTCTTTTCCATCCAGATAACAAGGCACAAAAAGGACCTTAACTTTATCTTCCTTTCTGTTTTTTAAGCCTAAATAATGCATCATATTAATGATCTTATCATTGGGCATATTATGTAACCAATGCGTCAGAAAAGGCATTTCTAAAGGAAAATCACTATTTTCCTTGCTTTTTAATCTATCCAACAAATCTTTACGCACTTCAGAAACCGAAGCTGGAACATTTATAAAAGCAACAATATTCTTCTTTAAATCATTATCATAATTCAAACGATTTAATGATTCTAAGAAAAGATCTATGCCTTTATTTTTAAACTCATATCTGCCACTTGTACATAAAAGTAACGTATCATCTCCTAAATGTGTACCAAATAACTTATTAGCAACATTAAGCATCTGAAGACGTGCCTTCTTACGTTTTGCTGAATAACTCTTGTCCTTAGGAACCAGATCATCTTCAAATCCATTCATTAAAACAACATCAGCCTTCTTATCAAGCAGCTTATCACATTCCTTATTTGTTATATCACTAACAGTAGTAAAGCAATCTACATAATGGGAAGTTTGCTTCTCTATAGAATGCTTAGATTGCATATTTAACTCCTGAGCCATCTGATCACCATTATAAGCAAACAAATAATCATATAACGGCTTTAAATTCCCTGCAATTGAACGCCCTATTGAAGTTGCATGACTTGTAAAAATCGTAGCAATTTCAGGTACTGATGATTGAAGATATAGAGCACCAAGCCCAGCCATCCATTCATGTGCCTGATATATGACTCTATCTTCAGCAAGCAAATTGTACCGGTAAAAGCTTTCAGCAACTCTACCAGATGCGTACGAAAACATAGACGCTTCATCATAATCTCCGTACGCATGTAAAGAATCAACTTGAAACTCATTCCAAGCATTCGTATATATCTGATTTTTTATATCAAAAAACGACTTAAAGTCTACTAAAATAACAATCGGATTACTTGGAATGTTCCATCTTCCAACTCTAACAGAAAGTTTTTCTTCCTCCTTAGCATGTAATCTCCACGGTTTATAAAGACTATCAATCTCTATAAATAAAGGATTTTCTTTATCAATCCAAATATCAGGACCAATAAATATTAGTCTATCTTTATGACTCGTTTGAAGTGTTTTTGCTCTGGTAGACAGAACAGTATATATACCACCAACCTTATTGCAAACTTCCCAACTCGTTTCAAAAATATAATCAGGTGATAAAAGTGTATTTACCATAAATAAAATTTAAAAACTACCTTTTGAAAAAACAAAAATACAAATTAATTCTTTAATATGTTAGTAAAATACATTAATTCTATAATAAAGCAACAACAAACGTTTGTATTGGAACAACTTCGGATCTGAATAAAATAATAGTTATACGCAAAAGATAAACATACTACTAATTAAACGAAACTTAAAGGAGGGGTGGGGTATCCAAACGAAACATAAAGGATGGATATCATAGATATTCAAAAAAAAGGGAGAGTCCCGGGGAATGAATGATTTCATCCCCGGGACTCTCCGGTAAAACGGCAGCT
>JAATGU010000096.1 GCA_015654535.1 Bacteroidales bacterium | reverse complement strand
TGACGGATAAGTGATGAATGAATATGCATTTTATAAAAATAAGTTCTGTAAATCAATACATTAAGTTAAAATCGTGATAGGTGACGGATGGGATTGCGCTTTTTTGTTCTATTTGGAAATTATCCCAGAATATGAATTTAATAAAAAAAAGGCTTACTAAGGAAGGATGCTTTTATGTCAAAAAGAGCGTTAAATATGGAATTTATAGATTTCATAATACTAAATAACATAATATTGCATTATATTGATAGGTAAAAGAATTAAAATCATATCTTTGCGAATAGTAATTATGTAAAAAGAGCATTATGAATTTATTTATTAAAAAATCAATAGAAGGTTTGCTTAAAGAGGCAAACGAAACAGACAGTCATTCTTTAAAGAAATCATTAGGTGCTGGTAGACTGATCGCATTAGGTATTGGAGCTATAATTGGAGCCGGACTCTTTTCTATCACAGGAGGAGCCGCGGCAGAACATGCTGGTCCGGCAATTACCATTTCATTCTTAATTGCCGCTTCAGGTTGTTGCTTCGCAGGGTTATGTTATGCCGAGTTTGCTTCCATGATTCCTGTGGCGGGAAGTGCTTACACTTATTCATACGCTACAATGGGGGAATTTATCGCCTGGATTATAGGTTGGGATCTGGTGCTGGAATATGCCGTGGCCGCTGCCACTGTAAGTATTAGCTGGAGCCGGTATTTAATAAAATTCTTAGATGGATTTGGCATTCATTTACCTCAGAATCTTGTGGCTTGTCCCTGGGACGGAGGTATTGTAAATCTACCCGCGGTATTTATTATCATTATGGTAACTCTACTTCTAATAAGAGGAACTGAAGGAAGTTCGTTGGTAAACTCTATTATCGTGGCTCTTAAAATAGGAGTAGTACTGGTATTCATCTTTCTGGGATGGAAATATATTAATATGGACAATTATGTTCCTTATATTCCCGAGAACACTGGTACTTTCGGTGAATATGGCTGGAGCGGAATTATCCGTGCAGCAGCTATTGTCTTTTTTGCTTTTATAGGTTTCGATGCCGTAAGCACTGCTGCTCAAGAGGCGAAAAAACCTAAACGAGACATGCCTATCGGAATACTTGTTTCCTTATTTATTTGCACTATTCTTTATTTGTTGTTTTCTCATGTAATGACAGGAGTGGCGAACTACACCGAGTTTAAAGGTCATGACGGTATTGCTCCCGTTGCAATAGCCATAGAACACATGGGGCACGTAGATGCAAGCGGCCTGATTCATCCTGATTATCCGTGGCTTAACCGAGCCATTATCTTGGCCATTCTTGCCGGCTATTCATCTGTTATAATGGTAATGCTCATGGGGCAAAGCAGGGTTTTCTACAGCATGAGCAAAGACGGGCTCATACCAAAAGTGTTTTCTCAAATTCATCCGAAATACCGGACTCCGGCAAAAAGCAACTTGCTATTCTTAATACTTGTCAGCTTGTTTGCAGCTTTAGTTCCCGCTCGTGTTGCCGGTGAAATGACTAGCATCGGCACTCTTCTTGCGTTCATTTTAGTTTGCATTGGAATAATCGTTCTACGAAAGAAAATGCCGGATGCCCCAAGAGCGTTCAAAACCCCTTTTGTCCCTGTTATCCCAATTCTTGGGGTCTTCACTTGTTTATTCATGATGGTATTTCTCCCGGCCGATACTTGGATCAGACTGATTGTATGGATGTTAGTCGGTTTGGATATTTATGCCTCCTACGGAATATCGCATAGTAAAATTGCCCGGGCCGAAAAGAAAAAACGTACGGGACAACATGTTTTACATATTACCGGATTGTCATTATCCGGTGTTCTTATCCTTGTTGCTATCTGGCATCAACAAACTGCCGGATGGGAAAGTAATAAGGTATTGCTCATCACAGCTCTTTTCTTTTCTGTCATTCATTTATTTATATTTGGACTACTATTGAAGAAAGTAATCAAGTAAAATTTTCTAAAGTGATAACTTATTTGAAATAGAAGTTTTATAAAAAATAATAATTATGAACTATACTGAGATTTGCATTATCAAAAGAGACGAAAGAAGGAAGACTTTTCCATCAGTAAAATCAAGAATACTGTAACAAGGAACTACCCTGACGGTCTATTGTGTATTAGTCAGTCAATGTGAACTTTATTTTCTTGTCTTTCACTTTCACATAGTATTCTCCATTTTCGAGGAAGCATTCACCATTGGCATTGACAAAGCTAAGATCACGCATCGGATCAATTTCAAAGCGGAACACACAGGTATCTCCAGCTTTGATCAGTTGCTTCTCAAAATACTTCAATTCCTTGACAGGGCGGGTAATAGTATTGAATGAGGCTGTGATGAACCAATGGATTACTTCGGTGCCATCCCGTTTGCCTACATTGGTGACAGGAATCTCCACGACCAACTTCTCACCGCGTTTGATGGTTTCTTTTGCCAATTTGATGTCACCATAGTTGAAAGTAGTATAACTCAAACCATACCCAAATTCGTACAACGGGGTAGAAGGAATATCTTGATACTTGCCACTGTTGGGACGTGCGCTTTTGCGTTGATTGTAATAAATTGGAATTTGTCCGGTAGAACGGGGAAAAGTGATAGACAATTTGCCAGACGGATTGACGCGACCGGAAAGTACGCCTGCCAAGGGTTTGCCACCAGGTATACCAGGCTGCCACATTTCTACGATAGCGTCACAAAGAGGTTCCACATTAGAAAGCCCTAAGGGACGTCCGTTTGCCAATACCAATACGATTGGCTTACCGACTTTTTTCATTTCTGCTATGAACTGTTCCTGAATAGCAGGTAGTTCGATGATGGAACGTGATGCATTTTCACCGGTCCAGTTTTGCTTCTCACCCATGCAAAGCAAAATAACGTCTGTTTTCTTAGCAGTCTCCAAAGCTTCACTAAATTTAGAAGTATCTTCACCATCGAAGTCACATCCATCCGAGTAAATTAAATTAGCTTTGCCTGCAAATTCAGCCTCTAATGCTTCGCTTATGCAGGAAACATTTTCCACTTGACCATGACCGAACCAAGAGCCAAGAAGATCCAGGCGATTCTTTGCCATAGGTCCCATAACGGCAATCGTCGGTTTGTTCGCAGTGGCAAGAGGTAGTATATTTCCTTTATTCTTTAGTAAGACAATAGTCTCTTCTGCCAGTTGCTCGGCAGTAGCCAAACTCTGAGGCAATAGGAAACGTTCTTTTTCTGTAGTTTCTTTTATATAAGGATTGTCGAACAGGCCTAGACGGAACTTAATACGGAGTATACGTTTCACGGCATCATCAATTTGTGCCATACTGATTTTACCCTCCTTTACCAATTCCTCCATATATTTATCGTAACAATGTCCCATCATATCCATTTCTACTCCGGCGCTGAAGGCTTGCTTGGCAGCTTCTTTATGGCTGGAGGCAGAACCTTGGTCTATCAACTGCGGAATTGCTCCCCAGTCAGAGACAACGAAACCGTCATGCGCCCAACGTTTCTTCAGAATTTCAGTCAAAGTATAATGATTAGCACTTCCGGGAGTACCGCTGATATTGTTGAAAGAACTCATCAGTGTAGCAGCACCAGCTTTCACTCCAGCTTCATAGGGAGGTATGTAGGTATCCCATAGAGTCTGGTTGGAGATTTCAGTATAGACATAATCTCGTCCAGCTTCCGAGGCACCGTAACCAATAAAGTGTTTCAGACAAGCAGCTATCCGTTTGCTGTCGGACATATCCTTGCCTTGATATCCTTTGACGGAGGCAACGCAAAATACGGCATTAGTATAAGGATCTTCACCATATCCTTCCGCTACGCGTCCCCAGCGTCCATCGCGTGCCACATCAATCATAGGGGAAAAAGTCCAGTCCACACCAGACATTTTGGCTTCTTGTGCGGCAACTGTGCAAGCCTCTTCTACTAATCCTGGATTCCAAGAACAGGCTTGTGCTAGTGAAATAGGATAAACAGTACGGAAACCATGAATAACATCATATCCAAAAATGATAGGAATGCCGAGACGGGATTCTTCCATCGCCTTTTTTTGAGCAACATTACGCAGCTTAGCATCTTCACTGAAATAAATGGCCGAACCTACAGTGGAAGGGAGATTCTTTACTTCTTCGCCATCATTGTTTGCGTTGTTGTTGCTTCCCAAAGTATATTGATTCATTTGCAGAATCTTTTCCTCTAGGGTCATTTTGCCGATCAAGTCATTTATACGATCTTCAATAGGAGCTTTGGCATCTTTATAGATTGACTGTTTTTTGTTAGCAGCTGTTACCCCACTCAAGCAACCCCCCAAAAGGATGCAGCTAATTAATGTAAATTTCTTCATGATATTTATAATATAATGTGTTTCATGAGTAAGACACAACTTCTGTGATTTATTCTTATCGAAAGCTCTTTTTAAAAAAAATAAGAACATAAATCCTAACCCGTTAGATGAATTAAAATTGTAAGAAAATGATTCATAAAAAGTTGCACATATCATTGGCTTTTAGTATTTTAGCAGTACTCAAACTACTAAAAGCATAGTACCGATATGCACAATTTGAAGACAATATTAGATAATATATTTGATATATGCAAGCAATTTAGCTCTGATTTGGAAGTTATCGCCTTAAGTTTTGCTCCTGAATCGCTGAGTATAGATAGTGATAATTATCTTTTCAATAAATTGGAGGAGGAATATCAACATGATTTTCCGAACCTGATTTAACCAAGACCAATGTACATAATATAAAGCTCATAGGGCAAAGCAGGGTTTTCTACAGTAATTTATATTTGGACTACTATTGAAGAAAGTAATCAAGTAAAAGTTTGCCATTTTGGAAAACTTTGAGGAATAGAATCTTAGAAAAGTTTTCCAAAATATTTTTTATATTTTTATCTCAGAACGGAACAAGATATTAGAATATCTACTATCTTTGTAACAGTTTTGGTAACGAAGCTATGCTTTAGGAAAAGGGAATACCGTGAAATCCGGTAACAGTACCCGCTGCTGTGATTCTCGATGAACTTAAATAAAAAGCCACTGCAATCCTTTGTGGGAAGGCATTTAAGGGAGAGATAAGTCAGAAAACCTGCCAAAATCACACACATAGATTATCTTATGCTTTCGGGAGTTAAAGCAAGAGAACACAGGAGACCGCCAAAGAAGACAACCCTTTGGCGATGATTTTTCGCCTGTCTACTTCTCTCCTCTTTTCCCCGGCAAAGTTTTCTAAAGTGATAACTTATTTGAGATAGAAGTTTTATAAAAAATAATAATTATGAACTACGCTGAGATTTGTATTATCAAAAGAGACGGAAAGAAGGAAGACTTTTCCATCAGTAAAATCAAGAATGCTGTGACAAAAGCATTCAGTGCCACAGGCATCACAGACGAAGATAAGTTGATAGCTGACATTACGATGCGTGTGATTGGAAACTTTACCACTCCAACTATTACGGTGGAACAAATTCAGGACTTGGTTGAAAATGAATTAATGAAAATTCGTCCTGAGGTAGCTAAGAGATACATTATTTATCGGGAGTGGAGAAATACCGAGCGTGATAAGAAGACACAGATAAAACAGATCATGGATGGTATTGTAGCTATAGACAAAAATGATGTGAATTTAAGCAATGCGAATATGTCCAGCCATACTCCGGCTGGACAAATGATGACTTTCGCCTCGGAAGTAACGAAAGATTATACGTATAGGTATTTACTTCCAAAGAAATTCGCCGAAGCTCACCAATTGGGGGATATCCATATTCATGACCTGGATTATTATCCTACAAAGACCACCACTTGCATTCAATATGATATGGATGATCTCTTTGAACGAGGCTTCCGTACAAAGAACGGAAGTATCCGTACCCCTCAATCCATCCAAAGTTATGCCACGCTTGCCACCATTATTTTCCAGACCAATCAGAATGAGCAACATGGCGGACAGTCTATCCCTGCGTTTGACTTCTTTATGGCAAAGGGTGTGTTGAAATCTTTTCAAAAACATTTGGCTTCTCTTCTAAGTTTCTATTTAACAATGAAAGGCTTTACTCCTGATGATAAATCTTTAAAGACTATTGTATCTGAACAGATTTCTTGTATTAAGGTAAGCGAATTGGAGCGCGAAACGTTGCGTATGGCGCTCACTCCTTTACGCATTACATTGGAAAAGGACGCACTCAACAAGATTATTGAGAAAGCTTTTTCTCTAACTAAAAAAGATACACATCAAGCAATGGAAGGCTTTATTCATAACCTTAACACGATGCACTCCAGAGGGGGAAACCAAGTGGTGTTCAGTTCTATAAATTACGGAACGGACACTTCCGCCGAAGGAAGAATGGTGATAGAAGAATTGCTCACCGCTACTATAGAAGGATTGGGAAGCCGTGGCGAAGTGCCGGTATTCCCTATCCAAATATTTAAAATAAAGGATGGCGTTTCTTACTCCGAGGAAGATTATGTACTGGCGATGAAGGACTTTGATGCAGCCATGGATGGAAAGGTAAAGTTCGGCACACCCAACTTCGACTTATTTCTGAAAGCTTGCCGCACTACTGCAAAAGCTCTTTTTCCTAACTTTATGTTTTTGGACACTCCTTTTAATGTGAATGAAAGTTGGAAAGCAAACGATCCCAAACGATACAAATATGAACTGGCCACCATGGGTTGCAGAACCCGTGTATACGAGAATGTGGCCGGAGAAAAGACTTCTCTTGGAAGAGGGAATCTTTCATTTACCACTCTCAATTTGCCTCGCCTTGCCATTGAAGCACATATAAAAGCGGAAAACTTGGTCGGAATTTCCAATAAAGAGGTGTTCGAATTAAAGGAGAAAGAATTATTTATCCAATCGGTTCACAGTATGTCTTCACTTATTGCCGACCAACTTTATACTCGTTATCAATATCAACGCACCGCTCTTGCCCGCCAATTTCCTTTTATGATGGGTAATGATGTATGGAAAGGAGGTGGTAAGCTGAATCCGAATGAAGAAGTGGGAGATGTACTTCGAAGCGGGACGCTCGGCATTGGCTTTATAGGTGGACACAATGCTATGATGGCTCTTTACGGGGAAGGTCATGGACACAACCAAAAGGCTTGGGATACTTTGTTTGAGGCAATAAAAGAGATGAATAAGGTTGTTGATGAATATAAAATAAAATATAATTTAAATTACTCCGTGCTTGCCACTCCGGCGGAAGGCTTATCGGGAAGGTTTACACGGATGGATCGTAAAAAATACGGTCTCATTCCGGGAGTCACGGACAAAGATTATTATGTCAACTCTTTCCATGTAGATGTGAAAGAACCAATTACCATCGTGGAAAAGATTAAACGGGAAGCTCCCTTCCATGCCATTACCCGTGGAGGTCACATCACGTATGTGGAGTTGGACGGTGAAGCACAAAAGAATGTAAAAGCCATTACCAAAATAGTCAAGGTGATGCACGATGAAGGGATTGGTTACGGCTCCATCAATCATCCGGTGGATACTTGTAATGCTTGCGGGTATAGAGGAGTGATTTATGATAAATGTCCCGTTTGCCAAAGTGAGAATATCCTAAGAATGAGAAGAATCACCGGATATCTTACGGGCGATTTGAGTACATGGAACTCTGCCAAACGAGCAGAAGAACGTGACCGTATTAAGCACCATTAAAAGTTTGAAAAAAGAATGCCGGAACAGCTGAATTTATTATTTACTTATCCTGAAACGATTGTAGACGGTGATGGGATCCGTTACTCCATTTATCTGGCAGGCTGTAGACATCACTGTGTGGGATGTCAAAATCCTGAGACATGGAAAGCAAAGCAAGGAACTCCTTTAACGGAAGAGGCAATCAGAAGAATAGTTCGGGAAATCAATGCTAACCCCTTATTGGACGGTATTACTTTCTCGGGAGGTGATCCTTTTTACAATCCAGAGGCTTTCCTCCTTTTTATAAAGCGGATAAAGGAAGAGACAAGGCAGAACATCTGGTGCTATACCGGATATACATATGAAGAGTTATTGGCCGATTCTCAATTAAGCGTTATTCTTCCTTATATTGACACATTGGTGGATGGAAAATTTATACAGGCGGAATATTCTCCTTTCCTTGAATTCCGGGGAAGTGCCAATCAGCGGATTATTCATTTAAAGTAACCAAGAGGAAAACAGAGAAGCCATGCAAATGGAGAGTAAAGTTCCATTTTGCACGGCTTCTGTTTTTATCTATTGTCAGGAGTCTGTCTACTTAAAGAAGAACCGCATTATATCATTGAAATTGGCCAATATTAAAAGTCCAAATAACAAGATCATTCCACCCATCTGAGCGTATTCCATAAACTTATCACTTGGCTTGCGACGAGCTATAATCTCATAGAGAAGGAACAGAACATGCCCACCATCGAGTGCCGGAATAGGAAGGATGTTCATAAAAGCAAGAATAATGGAAAGAAAAGCTGTCATTTCCCAAAAACGATGCCAGTCCCAATGTGCAGGAAAAATACTTCCGATGGTTCCAAATCCACCTAAACTATTGGCTCCTTCCTTAGAGAAAACATACTTCATATCACTTACATACCCCTTTAGAGTTTGTACACCCAGATTTATTCCCGCAGGGAAAGACTCAAAGAAACCATATTTTTTTTCAACCATTCTAAAAAAGTGATCAGGACCATACTGATAACTGCCACCTTTATATAGAGAGTCGAGCTGAACCGCTACGGTATCTTTTACACCCGCTCTTACATAAGCGAGAGTCACTTGACGGGAAACGCCTTTGATACTATCTTGAGATGCTGTTTTTTTAAGTTTATCTATATATTCCACATAATCATTAAAAGCAGGAGTTGAGACGCCATTAATGCCAATCACACTATCTCCTCGTTGTATTCCTGCTTTGGAGAATCCACTATTCGGCACGACACTATCGACAACATACGGAATACGGCAATCGGATAAATAAGTGCCCGCAGCCATTAGCTGATTCATAAAATTTTTAGGAATATGCACAATCGATTCCTTACCGTTGCGAAGCACCTTTACCTCTTTGGCATTGACAATCTGACGATGCATCTTAGGGAATCGCAGCAGTTCCTGACCATCGGCGGCAAGAAGAATATCTCCGTCCTGAAAACCTACTTTTTTTGCTACCTCGCTAAATTGCATCCCCATCTTCATATCCTTGGGAAGCATATAAGAATCGCCCCATGCGAAAAGAATCATGGAATAAATGAACAGTGCCAGAATGAAGTTGAACAACACCCCTCCTATCATAATCAACAACCGCTGACCTGCTGGTTTAGAACGAAACTCCCAAGGTTTCGCAGGTTGCTTCATCTGTTCCAGATCCATTGATTCATCAATCATTCCAGCTATTTTAACGTAGCCACCCAAAGGAAGCCAACCTACAGCATACTCAGTATCGCTGCTCTTTGGTTTAAACTTAAAAAGCGTAAACCACGGATCGAAAAACAAGCAGAATTTTTCTACCCGGACTTTAAATAGACGAGCAAAAAGGAAGTGCCCTCCTTCATGGATTATCACCAATAATGATAAACTCATTATAAGTTGCAGGGCACGGATCAAAAATGTTTCCATCAATTAATTATCTATTAAATTTTAAAATTTACCAGTTCCTCTGCAATCTTGCGGGCCTCGGCATCAGTATCCACATAATCATCGTACATGGGTACTTTTATAAAGCTTACTTTTTGCATGGTTTTTTCTATCACATCACTCATTCCCAAAAAACTAATCCTATCATTTAAAAAGGCTGCCACCACAACCTCATTAGCTGCGTTCACTATACAGGGCATATTTCCACCCTGATGAAGCGCTTCGTAAGCTAAAAGCAGATTTCTAAAACGAGTGGTATCGGGTTGTTCAAAAGTAAGGTTGGTACATTTAGAGAAGTCCAACCGGTCAAAAGATGAAGTGATTCTATCGGGATAAGAAAAAGCGTACTGAATAGGCAGACGCATATCCGGCATGCCTAATTGCGCTTTTACCGCGCCATCTTCAAATTGCACCATCGAGTGAATGACCGACTGTGGATGAACCACCACTTCAATCTGTTCCGGCTTCACGCCGAACAGCCACTTTGCTTCGATCACCTCAAATCCTTTATTCATCATTGATGCAGAGTCTATGGTAATCTTGGCACCCATGTCCCAATTGGGATGCTTCAAGGCTTGCACTTTCGTTACTATCTTTAATTGTTCCAAGGTATAAGTACGGAACGGACCACCGGAAGCAGTAAGAATCACTTTTTCTATTTTGTTTCCCATTTCCCCCGCCAAACATTGAAATACTGCCGAATGCTCTGAATCTACCGGCAAGATTGGCGTACCAAACTGTTGTGCAAGATCATTAATCAATTCACCTGCCACCACCAATGTTTCCTTGTTGGCCAAGGCAATCTTTTTCTTTGCCCGGATGGCACTAATAGTCGGCTTTAGTCCGGCAAAACCAACCATTGACGCAAGAACGGTATCAATAGGTCCGGACTCCACAATTTGACATAAAGCATCCGCACCGGCATATACCTTTATAGGTAGATCGCTCAACGCTTCTTTAAGTTGAAGATATTTTTTCTCATTGCCTATCACCACAGCTTCGGGCATAAATTTGCGAGCCTGCTCTATAAGCTTCTCCACCTTATTATTAGCTGTCAGCGCATAGACCTCATATAAATCAAGATGCTCGGCAATCACCTGCAATGCCTGTGTGCCAATACTTCCTGTGGAACCTAATATCGCTATTTGTTTTTTCATTTATATTATTAATGGATGATGTTCAGCTTATATTCCAATCTTCCCTTTTCCCAAAAGTCTCTGCTGAACCTCCTCTTTGCCATACCAAAGTTTTTTAAAGAGCACAAATGTAAGAAATTAACCTAATGTAGCACAGCTTTCTTCATTCATTTTAACAATTTAACTATAAATAAGATAAATATCTCTTGTCTAGTTGTAAGAGCAATTCCTGTACGGAAAAGCAAACAAGGTTTTGGTCATCTTTGGTAATCAGCCACGAATCGGCAGCCTCATCGATCGTAATAAGAATAGGGGCATCGGAAGAAATCTGGTAACCATTCCTTACCAAAGCACGTTCTGTCCAGTAAGTGCGATTGCCCTTACCAAGAGTTTTTAAGCAAACCAAATGAAGGGTTTCCACATGCTTTACCACAAAATTGCCTGTTGAAGGATCGAACCGGAAAGAATTATTAGCAAAGACTGCCTGAAAGCGGTTGGTAAGTATCAGATCTTCAGGCGTACCCACAGCAATTCCTCGTTTTGGAGTCATGAGCCACACCTTATCCGCCGTTTGAAGGGCAAGGTCAAGTTCATGAGTAGAAAGGACAATCGCTTTATTTGTTCGCCGCGCAAGTTCGTGAAGAAGCATCATCACTTCCACCCTATTATTGATATCCAAGTGAGCCGTCGGCTCATCCAATAAAATAACCGGAGTATCCTGCACCAAAGCTTTGGCTATCATCGCCCGTTGACGCTCACCATCGGATAATTCATTAATAAATCGATTGGCATATCCCTCAAGATGTACCTGTAAAAGAGCCGTATTTATCAATTCTTTATCATGTTCGCTTAGCTTACCCAGCCAGTCGGTATAGGGATTTCTACCTGTCGCCACAAGATTGAATACGGTGAGGTTACTCACTTCCACACGATCGGTCAGGACAAGAGCCAGTAGCCGAGCTTTGTTTATCAGGGATTGTTTGCCTAGGGGAAGGTTATCAATGCGGATTTCTCCGCGAAGAGACGGTTGAAGTCCTGCAAGAGTACGTAAAAGAGTAGACTTTCCACATCCATTGGGCCCTATCAAGCAGACCATTTCTCCTCGGAATACCTCCAAAGAAAGACGTATCTGAACAGGACGTGGCCTTTTTCGGGTCACATATCCAATAGTTAAATCGCGGGTTTGTATAATTGCGTTCGGCATTATCCTTTTAGGAATATCCATCAATCCACCGACTCGGCATCATCCAGAGCCAGTAATCCATCGGGCAGATCAACTGTTATTTGTCGCTTCTTATGATCCATTTTTAAAATAAATTCTTCCTGTGCCGGAATAAGGAGCTCTTCACCCTCCCTATCGAGCACAAACAAGGTGTTAATGGTAGAGTCATCAACTTCTATTACGATTCCAATCTTTCCGTGACGCTTGTCAATGACTTGAAAACCTACAAAATAATCCCACGTAAGTTCTTCTTTTGGAGATTCTTCAGCATACTTTACAGGAAAATAGACTTCGGTGTTGACAAACATCCGTGCTTTCTCTGCCGTATCTACTTTCTCAAGCTTAATTAAAGCTGTGGAATCAGAACGAAAACGATATTCTTCAACGAAAAAAGGGACAAATATTCCATCAAGCAAACAAATGAGATAGTCACATTCCACCCTATCGAATACATCATCGGTAAAGGTAAACGATAATTCACCATGAATGCCATGAGGTTTATTAAAGATACCAATCTTGTATACTTCTTCTCGTTTTATCATCTTTCTTCTACACGTGTAATGTGAGCGCCTATAGCAGTTAATCGGCCTTCTATATTCTGATAGCCACGGTCAATTTGTTCTATATTATTAATACGACTGGTTCCATCGGCACTCATGGCTGCAATCAGTAAAGCAATGCCCGCCCGTATATCAGGTGAAGTCATATTACCTCCTCGCAGTATAAAGTTCCGGTTATGACCAATTACAACCGCACGATGTGGATCACATAAAATAATTTGTGCTCCCATATCTATCAATTTATCTACAAAGAACAAACGGCTTTCAAACATTTTCTGATGAATCAACACACTTCCCTTTGCCTGAGTAGCCACAACCAATAGCACACTCAAAAGATCGGGAGTAAGTCCCGGCCAAGGAGCATCGGCAATAGTCATTATAGAACCATCAATAAAAGATTCTATCTCATAAGTTTCTTGTTCAGGAATATAAATATCATCACCACGCTGTTCCAGTTTAATACCCAGTCGGCGGAAACTATCAGGGATAGGTCCCAGATTCTCGTAAGACACATTTTTTATTGTCAGTTCACTGCGAGTCATTGCAGCCATACCGATAAAACTGCCCACTTCAATCATGTCGGGAAGAATAGTATGAGTGGTTCCGCCAAGGCTCTCCACTCCTTCAATAATCAGAAGGTTCGAAGCAATTCCACTGATCTTTGCTCCCATCCGATTCAACATCTTGCACAACTGTTGCAGATAAGGTTCACACGCAGCATTATATACCGTGGTAATTCCTTTTGCCAAGACAGCAGCCATCACAATATTTGCCGTACCCGTCACGGAAGCTTCATCAAGCAGCATACTTGTACCATTCAACTGCTCCGCTCTTATTTCATAAATTTCTCTTTCTGTATTGTATGTAAAATTAGCTCCTAATTTCTGTATTCCCAAGAAATGGGTATCCAAACGTCGACGACCAATTTTGTCACCACCAGGTTTAGAGATCATAGCCTGTCCAAAGCGAGCTACCATTGGGCCTATCAGCATCACAGAACCACGAAGGCTGGAGCATTTTTTTAAGAATTCATCACTCCCCAGATAAGCTAAATTTATCATTTCGGCTTTAAAGGAGTATGCATTTATTTCTTTCCTGATAACCTCAACGCCAATATCCCGCATCAATTGAATAAGATTATTCACATCTAAGATATCAGGAACATTATAAACAGTGACTTCCTTTGGTGTAAGTAATGTAGCGCAAATAATTTGCAGCGCTTCGTTTTTGGCACCTTGTGGAATAATCTCTCCACAAAGTTTGTGTCCTCCTTCAATGACAAATGAAGCCATAGTATTAATGTTAAATAATTATTTAGAGAATCGGCGGGAATTGTTATTGGTTGCTTTTGCTTTCCGATAAAGAATTGTTTTTGCTTCCATAAGCTTCATAGTATCTTCATCTAGTTTAATACGACCATTTGTGTAGTCACTCAAATCTTCAAAAATCTTCCTATCGTCCACACTCTCTTTATTCCAAGCCATAAAACTTTTTTTCATGTGATTAGCAACTAAAGTAATAAGTTGCTTCTTCTCTTCCCCTTCAGGATACTCCGCAGCTATTTTAATCAGCTTTTCCAATGTACGCCCATAGTGACGGTAACGAATCTTGGAGCTAGGATAAGGAATCACATCTGGTTTAGTATACAGATTATCTTTCTTAATAATCTCATACGGAGAATCAATATCAAGTTTAAAGTCAGCCATTATTGCCAGATGATCCCAAAGCTTATGCTTAAAGTCCGGTACATCACGCAAATGTGGGAACATGCTTCCCATGATATTAATAATCGTATTTACACAACGCTGTCTTTCTGCTCTGTCTTCAATCGTCAAAGCATGATCAACCATGTTCTGAATGCTTCGTCCGTACTCGGGAAGCGGTAATACTCTTTGTTGAGTGTTGTATTCCATTTATTGCTATTTATTTAATTCATTTGTTTGCTACAGCAGTTTCTTAGGCTTGGAAACCACAAACTCTTTTAAGTAGAAAGGTTCAAAGTAAGCTACATCTTTAAAATCGTCCTTTGCAAAAGCTTTCTCCGCTAAAGGAGACATCAGCCTAGCCAGCGGACTAATCTCTTCAATGAAGTGAGCATTAGGATGGGTAATCTTTCCCCGGCACTTAGCCGCCCCGTCACCAAAGAAATAGACAGGATGTTCATTCAGGAACTCCATATAAGAATTTTCATCCACAATATCTGCAGAAGTTTTCCTTTTCATCTGAAGTGATCTATCATAAACAGCTGCATAGACTTCCATTCTTCGAGCATCAATCATCGGACAAATCAAAGCATCTTCAGGTAATTCATGATATAAAAGGACCGGTACACTCAATATTTCCAAGGTAGGAATACCTATTAACGGAATACTTCGTCCATAACAGACTCCTTTTGCCATTGAAACACCAATCCGCAATCCAGTATACGAACCAGGACCGCAACTCACAGCTACTGCATCAAGCACTATCGCATGACTATCTACAAACGAAAGAGCTTCATCAACAAACACACCTAAAGACACAGCATGGGACGGACCCTTAAATTCTTCTCTACTGAATATTGCCTGTCCGCCCTCACTGACTGCCACCGAACAAACGGCGGTAGAAGTTTCAATATGTAAAATACAAGGCATAATTTTTCTTCTTTAATAATGCAAAAATACACTTTTTACAAAGAAAAACCTTCCTTTTATTGAAAATAAATCATAACGGCATATTTCCGTGCTTCTTTGGCGGATTACTTTGCATTTTATTATGTGCCATATCCAACGCTTGTATCAATTTAAAGCGAGTTTGCTTAGGAAGAATAATTTCATCAATATAACCCAATTCTGCTGCTTTATATGGATTGGCAAAGTTTGTCTTGTAATCCTCAATTGCTTGTTTCTTCGTTTCTTCATCGGCTTTGCGATACAAAATATTCACTGCACCTTCTGCTCCCATCACAGCTATTTCCGCATTTGGATAAGCAAGATTCACGTCAGCACCCGTTTGTTTGCTCGACATTACGATGTACGCGCCACCGTATGCCTTCCGAGTAATCAGCGTAACTTTAGGTACTGTAGCCTCAGCATATGCATACACAATCTTAGCTCCATGACGGATAATTCCATTGTGCTCCTGAGTACACCCCGGAAGGAAACCAGGAACATCCTCAAAGGTAACGATTGGAATATTAAAACAATCACAGAAACGAATAAAACGAGCAATTTTGTCCGAAGCATCTATATCAAGTACTCCAGCCAAATAAGCGGGTTGATTAGCCACAATACCTACTGATTTTCCTCCCAAACGGGCAAAACCAATAACGGCATTCTTAGCAAAATGAGTCATCACTTCAAAAAAATAATGATCATCCATCACCGGTTCTATGATATCTTTGATATCATAAGGAATATTAGGGTCAGTGGGTACTACGCTTTCCAAAGACTCTTCTTCACGATGAATATCATCCGTGGTTGTAGGAGTTGGAGCATCTTCCATATTGTTTGAAGGAAGAAAGCTCAACAGCTCACGAATGCCCATCAGAACTTCTCCTTCAGTATTGCTCATAAAGTGAGTAACCCCACTCTTGCTACTGTGTGTATAAGCTCCACCTAACTCTTCCTTAGTCACATCTTCGTGAGTCACTGTTTTCACCACATCCGGTCCGGTAACAAACATGTGGCTTTTATCTTTAACCATGAAGATAAAATCGGTAAATGCAGGAGAATAACAAGCACCACCTGCGCAAGGTCCCAATATTGCAGATATCTGAGGGATTACCCCCGAAGCAATGGTGTTTTGATAAAAGATAGAAGCATAACCTGTTAAGCTTTCCACCCCTTCCTGAATACGTGCGCCACCAGAATCATTCAATGCAATGATTGGAGCTCCGTTCTTCAATGCCAGAGTCTGTACCTTTACAATCTTCTGCGAATTAGTGGCACTCAAGGTTCCGCCATAAACCGTAAAATCATAAGCATACACAAATACCTGACGTCCATCAATCTTTCCATATCCAGAAACAACTCCATCCCCCGGAATCTTATTTTTATCCATCCCGTAGTTTGTACAACGATGAACCATCATTTTGTCCAGTTCCACAAATGAGCCTTTGTCCAAAAGCATATCAATACGTTCACGGGCAGTCATCTTTCCAGCTTCATGCTGTTTCTCTATTTTGGCTACTCCACCTCCCAATTCAGCACTTTTATTTTTTTCAACAAAACGGCTATATAGATCTTCTTTCTCCATAATTAGTCTTTTACTATATTTAAATCCAGTAAAATCAAATCCTGATCACTATGAATGGAATCACCTTCATTTACCAGAATCTCTTTAATATAACAATCGGATGTTACTTTATAATTACTTTGCATTTTCATTGCTTCAATAACAACTACCGTTTCTCCAGCAGTAACAAAGTCACCAACCTTTACAGGTATTTTTACCACTTTACCTGGCATCGGCGACACCACTTTATCTTCCTGTCGCTCTTCACCTTTCTTCTTCAACCGAAGATATTGAGCCTTCGTGTCAACAATCTCTATAG
>JAATGU010000092.1 GCA_015654535.1 Bacteroidales bacterium | reverse complement strand
GGACCATACTCTCCACCGAAACTGACTCCTTCATCAAATTTAATTCCCAACCATTGAAATGCCTCGATTATGTATTCCTCTGCTCCCGGGACAAATCGGTTAGAATCAGTATCTTCTATACGAAAGATCATTTCGCCACCATGCTGACGGGCAAACAAATAGTTATATAATGCTGTACGTACTCCACCTATATGTAATGCTCCCGTAGGACTTGGAGCAAAACGAACTCTTACTTTTCTTTCTGCCATCTTGCTTTTATATAATGTAAAAAACAGTGCAAAATTAAGTTATTTTTTTCGAACTACCATATAACTTTCATCTTTGTATCAGTGTAATTGATAAAAAATGGCATTCTTATCTTTTTTTTTTGTATTTTTCGACAAAATTTGAATTCAAATGGATATACTTAATATACACAAGCATCCTTTATATAAAGATTTGTTATATAAAGCTTTGATTTTTCTGGCCACGGTCACTATAATTGTTTATTTTTTCCCTAGAAGTGGAAAGTTTAACTATCAATTTGATATTGACAGACCATGGAAATATGGCCTGTTAACGGCTTCTTTTGATTTTCCTATCTATAAAGATGAAGCTTTAGTTAAACAGGAGCAAGATAGTCTCTTAAAATTTTATCAGCCTTATTTTTCTTATGATCAAAGGATGGGGCAAAAAGCTATGAATAAACTTAAGGCTGATTATCAAAGTAAATTAAAAACAAAATTACCCTCAGCAAAGTATATTCTGCATGTTGAATCTGTGTTGCAAAGCATTTACAAAACGGGAATTGTGCCAAGTGCCCAGATGACAGACTTTAAAAAAGAGGGAATTCGTACAATAATGGTGGCACAAGAAAAAATGGCTAGTGGTAAGCCTGTCGAGAATCTTTTTACAATTAAAACGGCTTATGAATATTTATTGAATGCCGATACCGTTCATTTTAAAAAAGGAATACTTCGTCAGTGTGATTTAGATAATTATATTATCCCCAACTTGATTTTTGACAAAAAAAAGTCGGAAGAAGTAAAGAAAGAACTCCTTGCCACAGTCTCATGGGCTAACGGATTAGTGCAAACCGGACAAAAAATTATAGCCAAGGGAGAGATTGTTAATGATCAGACCTACCGCATACTAAATTCTCTCAAGAAGGAATCCATAAAAAGGAGCGATTCAATAGACCAGCAACGGCTCATTTTGGGTGGACAGATCCTTTTTGTCAGTATACTTATGCTTTGTTTTATGCTTTATCTTGATTTATTCAGAAAGGATTATTTTAAACGTAAAGGGAGTTTATCGTTACTATTCACTATCATCATCTTATATTCCGTGCTTACTGCATTAATGGTTACCTACAATGTTTTTAATGTATATATGCTTCCTTTTGCCATGTTACCCATCGTTATTAGAGTGTTTCTTGACTCGCGCACAGCCTTCATGACCCACGTGGTAACTATTTTAATTTGTTCAATCACCCTACGCTATCCTTATGAGTTTATTCTTTTGCAACTGACTGCCGGAATGGTTGCCATCTTTAGCTTAAGAGAATTATCCCAACGCTCTCAACTATTCCGTTCAGCATTTTTAATCGTTATCAGCTATGCCGCTTTATATTTTTCTATGGAACTGATCCACGAAAACGACATATCAAAAATAAATCTGAGCATGTATTTTAGCTTCATTATCAATGGCATCTTGTTGCTTTTTGCATATCCGTTGTTATTCCTTTTAGAGAAGACTTTTGGATTTACTTCTAATGTTACTTTGGTAGAGCTTTCCAATATTAATAATAGCTTATTGAGAAAGCTCTCTGAGGTAGCCCCCGGAACATTTCAGCATTCCATGCAAGTAGCCAATCTGGCCGCGGAAGTTGCAATCAGAGTGGGCGCAAAAAGCCAATTAGTAAGAACAGGAGCTTTGTACCATGATATTGGGAAAATGGAAAATCCGGTATTCTTTACTGAGAACCAATCGGGAGTGAATCCACACAAGTCTTTGAGTTACGAACAAAGCGCTCAAGTGGTAATCAGTCACGTAACTGATGGACTCAAATTGGCAGAGAAAAACAATTTACCTAAAGTAATTAAAGATTTTATTACTACGCATCACGGACTAAGTAAAACCAAGTATTTCTATGTTTCTTATAAAAATGAACATCCAAATGAAAAATTTGATGAAGAGGCCTTTACTTATCCCGGGCCTAATCCTTTTTCTAAAGAAACAGCCATTTTGATGATGGCGGATTCTGTGGAGGCAGCTTCCCGAAGCTTACCTGAATATACGGAAGATTCCATAAATAATTTAGTTGATAAGATTATTGATTCACAAGTAGAAGAAGGATATTTTAAAGAATGTCCCATTACATTTAAGGATATTGCTACCGCAAAAAGTGTTTTTAAAGAAAAACTTCGCACGGTTTATCACACTCGGATCAGTTATCCAGAACTAAAGAAAACAAAAGTCTCTCCCATTTCTTACAACCAAGAATGAAGACACGTAGGCCTATAAAGGATCTACATCATAGTAAATAATGAGAGATTTAAAACGCTCATCTTGCAACATTTCTTTTTGTACTTGCAACAACAGTGTCCGGGCTTTCTCCATCGATGCGTTACTTTCTATTTTTACTATAATCTTTTTAATAAACAGAGATTGAATGCGGGCAACAGGCGGATTATCAGGTCCCAAAACACGGTTACCAAAAATACATTTTAACCTCTCACCCATTGTGCGTGCCATTGTGTCGAGTAAATCCTGATTGCGGTTTTTAAGATATACATACACCAGCCGATAATAGGGAGGATACCTGAATAGCTGACGTTCGGCCAACTGATCGGAATACATTTGCAAATAGTTATTCGCTATTACCTGGTGAATAATGGGATGATCTATCGACTTTGTTTGCAGCACCACTAATCCTCGTTTATTCTTTCTGCCCGCTCTTCCCGATACTTGCGCCATCAATTGGAAAGCCCGCTCATAAGAACGAAAGTCGGGATAGTTAAGCATGGTGTCTGCGTTCAATATACCTACCACACTAACATGATCAAAGTCCAATCCTTTGGAAACCATCTGAGTGCCGATCAATATATCCGTCTTTCCTTGCTCAAAGTTAGCAATAATCTTTTCATAAGCTGTGCGGGTACGGGTAGTATCTAAATCCATGCGACCCACAGTAGCTTCAGGAAAAAGCACTTTTATATCATCCTCCACTTTCTCTGTGCCAAAACCCCTATTTACTAAATCCACACCTTCACATGCCGGACAAGAATGTGGAACCGGATAAGTATAGCCACAATAGTGACAAGTTAACTGACCAATCCCTTTATGATAGGTAAGACTCACATCACAGTTTTTGCATTTAGGCACCCATCCGCAAGTTTTACATTCAATCATCGGAGCAAATCCTCTCCGATTTTGAAATAGAATGACTTGTTCTTTACGACCTAAGGCTTCCCGTATTTTCTCCAATAACATGGGAGAGAATTGCCCGTTCATCCGCTTCTTTCTAGCCAGTTCTTTTATATCCACGGGAAGAATCTCGGGCAACTGAATATCTTTATACCGTTCGTTTAGTTCCACTAATCCATATTTACCAGTGGTGGCATTAAAATAGGTTTCAATAGAAGGAGTCGCAGTGCCAAGCAAGGTCTTAGCACCATAAAATGAAGCCAGTACTATGGCTGCATTGCGGGCATTATAGCGTGGGGCCGGATCATTTTGCTTATAAGTATTTTCATGTTCTTCATCCACAATGACTAAACCCAAATTGCGAAAAGGCAAAAAGACCGAAGAACGGACCCCAAGAATAAGATCATATCCTTCACATTCCAATTGTTTCCGCCAGATTTCCACTCTTTCAGCATCCGAGAATTTAGAATGATAAATCCCCAACCGATTTCCAAACACCCGTTTTAGCCGTTCAGTTATTTGCGTGGTTAGTGCAATCTCCGGAAGAAGGTAAAGGACTTGTTTTCCGGCTTTTATAGTTTCTTCGATCAGATGAATGTATATTTCTGTCTTTCCACTCGAAGTTACTCCATGGAGCAGGCAGACATTTTTATCTTTAAAACAGTCCTGTATAGATTGATAGGCTTGTAACTGATATTCATTGAGCGGATTTATCTCAACTGTGGTAAAAGAGGCAGAGTTCAATCTACCAATCTCAGATTGGTAAACCTCAAAAACTTTCTTCTCTACCAAACCGTTAAAAACAGCAGGCGAAACTTCAGCCTTCTTTAAAAGTTCTTTTTTGATCACCTCTTTTGGACCACCACCGCCCAAGAAATGAGAGAGTTCAAGATACTTCATCAAAAGAGCTAATTGTTTAGGCACATGATCCAGTTCCGCAAATAATCTATGAAGAGAAGACTCCTCTTTGGCACTTTCACTCAAGCGCACCCGCGTTTCGAGCTTTGGCTGATAGTTTCGCTTTAATTCTTCTTTTACAAAGATCGCCTCTTTATCCAGTAAAGATTTAATAACGGATAAAATATTCTTTAAACCGCTCTCTTTTTCAAGCAAGCTAACACTTTGCTCTGGGTTCTTTTCCAGCAAGTCCATCAAAACCCGTTCTCTATCTGTCCATGGAGTCTGACTCTCAAAATCCAGATTATATTCCACAATAGTCTCACTTTCCAGTTTTAATCCCGAAGGTAAAGCAGCTTTATATACATCTCCCTCCGTGCAGAGGTAATAGGATGAAATCCATTTCCAAAACTTAAATTGCTGTGGAAGAAGAATGGGATCAATATCGAGAATAGTGGCAATTTCTTTCGTCTCATAACCCACCGGAGCAGAGTAATGCACGCTATATACAATAGCCGTATAGAATTTCTTGCGACCGAAAGGCACAATCACCCTACATCCTATCTGCACTTTCTCCGCCTGTTCTTCAGACAGAGAATAGGTAAACTTATTGGCTAACGGAAGGGGTAATATAACGTCTGCAAACTTTTTCACTCTATTTCTTTTTGGTGTGGCAAAGATATAAAAAAGGAGGCTTCCCGAAACGAGAAACCTCCATTATTATATCATCTGATAAATACTTTTTAGAACAGGTAAGCGACAGAAACCTGCCATGTTTTTGTTTTACTTTTAAAGGATGAACCATTAATAACATTCCCTAATTCACTCATTTCTCCTTGGGAAAAGTTCTTTTTAGCAGAATCGCTTAAAGGTAAACTGTAATTTATTCCGATCTGTAGGTGATTTAGAAGCTTAACACCTCCGCCGACATTCACATAAACTTCTGAATTGTTGCTATCAATAGAAGCCGAGCTATTACTACCAGATATCTCCTTCAAATCATCCATTATATTATCACTCTTTACATTAAAAGAGAAATCAGGACCCGCAGCTAAAAATATACTAGCCATATCTCCTAAACCAATAGAATATTTCAGATTAATAGGTATTTCAAAATATCGTTGCTTATTAGTAGCATCCGCATTGTTTAATGTATTGGTGTATTTTATCCCCTTTTCAGAAAAAAGAAAAGAGCCATCAACACCTATACCAATGAGTGGAACTTTAATATCTACCATTGGACCTATGAAAAATCCTGTTGTGTTTTCAGCTTTAAAATTATCTTTTAATCCTGATACGTCCGCATTAACAAGGTTTAATCCACCCTTAACACCAAATTTAATTTGGGCTTGCGAAGGGTAAGCTATCAAAAGGCCTGCTGCTATCAATAAAGTGCTGAGAATTTTTTTCATAATTGTTTTTTGTTTTAATTACAATGCAAATATATATATTTAAATTTAACTCCGTCCCCTTTTTCCATTCAAGATTAAATAGCATTTATCACAAACTACTTTTTACTCCTAAAATCGTCGGTCAAAAAAAGGCTCTCTTCTATAAACAAATAAAAATGAAAATTGATCTCCCATGTC